>JBKEAK010000120.1:0-20593 GCA_047972125.1 Halodesulfovibrio sp. | reverse complement strand
TCCGTGGGTGCCATCATCACCGGCTGGCCCCGCCACAAGAAGTAAGTCTTCTTCGCCACAGCTTAGTGTAAAGACAAGCCCGCCCCTGCCAAGCAGGAGCGGGCATTTTTCATGCCTGCTGCAAACCTTTCAGAATTAACAAACGCAAAATATTCCGTAATTTTTGCAAGCAAAAGAGCATTACAGGTTCTTTATACAAAGAATTTTAACAATATTTATGCATAGATATATAAAAAATAAAAAAACTTGAGCAAGATCCCTAAAGGGATCTCACCCTAAAGCCGATATGCATGGCGAGTGGGGAGGGGAGAATCTATGGTCAGAAGGAGGTTCATCGCACCTGACCGTATCCCCGATTGGCATGGAAGCCGTGACCTATTCAAGGAGGAATGGTCATGAGTCTTATCATCAATCACAACATGATGGCCAATAACGCCGCCCGCAACCTGAGCACCTCGTACAACGGCCTTTCGACTTCGATCCGCCGCTTGTCTTCCGGTCTCCGGGTGGGAACCGCAGCTGATGACGCCGCCGGTCTCGCAATTCGCGAACTCATGCGCGCCGACATCGCCTCGCTGAACCAGGGCGTACGTAATGCCAACGATGCTATCTCGCTTATTCAGACCGCCGACGGTGCGCTCTCCGTAATCGACGAGAAGCTCATTCGAATGAAGGAACTGGCAGAACAGGCAGCAACGGGTACGTACACCTCCGACCAGCGTCTGATCATCGATTCCGAATATCAGGCCATGGCATCGGAAATTACCCGAATCGCCAACTCGACGGACTTCAACGGCGTGCATCTGCTGAACGGACACCTGTCCAGCGACACGCATTCCGGTTCCGCCATTCAGGCAACCGGTAAGATGAAGATCCACTTCGGCACCAAGAACGACTCCGCCGAAGACTATTACTACATCAAGATCGGTACGGCCACGGCATCGGCTCTGGGCATTGGCTCACAGGCCAGCGCAACCAGCCAGGGCTACACCATCTCAACCCAGTCCGCTGCACAGGCAGCACTGGTTGGACTTGAAAACGCCATCGTTTCGAAGGACAAGATTCGCGCAGCCCTGGGTGCCATCCAGAACCGGTTGGAAAACACCATCTCCAACCTCCAGATTCAGGCTGAAAACCTGCAGGCCGCAGAATCCCGTATCTCCGACGTGGACGTATCGACTGAAATGACCGAATTTGTGCGCCAGCAGATTTTGTCGCAGTCCGCAATCGCCATGCTCTCGCAGGCAAACACCCTGCCCCGTCTCGCCCTCAATCTGCTGGGCGGTTAACGGCAACAGGAACGCGGACTTCAGTAGAACAGACGACCCCATATTCAGGGCTTCCTAGAACTGCCCGGGTATATGGAGCGATGCAAACGACTTCATGGAACGACCAGATCCTCCTCACTCATTTCCAAGCGCCAGAAGAGCCCCCGAAAGGGGGCTCTTTATTTATACTGTCAGCCGGAAATATGTGCGGACCGGATTGGCTAGCGCACCTTCACCACAGGGAAACGCGGCTTGAGCTCTATGCCCGCCCTGCGACGGATATGCCCTGCCCGTTCCTGCGCCTCTGCAAGGATGGCTGCCTCGTCAAGCCCTGCAACCACCCTGTTCTGCATAAGCCAGCGGCCGTTGCACATGCTGTGCGTCACATTGCTTGAATGCATGCTGTAGACAAGGCTGGAAACAGGATCGTGCACAGGAACGGAACCGGGGCCGTTCATGGGGTCTATGACAATAAGGTCGGCCTTTTTGCCCGGAGCCAGCGAGCCTATCTGGTCATCCCAGAGCACAGCCCGCGCGCCGTTTACAGTAGCCATTTCCAGCATTCTTTCCGCAGGCACGGTGGTGGGGTCCAGTGTGCGGCCCTTATGGATGACCGCAGCAAGATACATTTCATCCATCATGTCCATGCGGTTGTTGCAGGGGGCACCATCGGTTCCCAGAGAAACACAGATGCCCCGCGCCAACATCTCCGGCACATGAGCAAAGCCGAGCACCCGCATGGCCGCACCGGGGTTGTGTGATACCTTCACGTCGTGCAGACGGAACAGGTCGAGCTCACGCGGCGTAAGCCACACAGTGTGCACGGCAAGCAGGTTCGGCCCCAGCACACCAAGATTATTCAGGTGTTCAACGGTAGAGGCACCTCGCGTGGCACGGGCGAAATCCACCTCTTCCTTCACCTCGGAAACATGCATGTGCATGCCTATGCCACGGGCATCGGCAATTTCCTTGGTCCGGCACAGCAACTCGTCCGAGTTGTTAAAAATGGTACGCAGCCCCATCCAGTACCGGATGCGTCCTTCCGCCGTATCGTGCCAGCGGTCATGCAGTTCAAGCTGCACGGCCAATGCCTCATCCGTGGATTCCCTATGCTCGGGACGGATGCCCTCGCCGCAATCCATGGTAGAACGGGCGAGAATGCCGCGTATGCCCGCCTCGCGCACGGCACGGCCCATGGCATCCACATGGCGGCCACCGGGTTCGGCAAAACAAGTGACGCCGGACTTGATCAGCTCAATGCAGCAGGCAAGCGCCGAGACATGCACATCCTCTTCCGTCATGGCAAGCTCGTAAGGCCAGGTACGGTCGTGCAGCCACGTAAGCAGGTCCACATCGTCACCAAGCCCGCGCCCAAGCTGCTGGCAGAGATGAACGTGCGTGTTCACCAGCCCCGGAAGCACCATGCGCCCGCTTACATCCACCACTTCGGTTCCTTCCGGAATACTCTCTTCCGGAATGGCGCCAACGGCCTTGATGATGTCGTTTTCCACCAGAACATCGCCGCCTTCGAACATCTCGCGCCGCTCGTTCATGGAAAGAATCAAACCATTGCGCAGTAGTATATGGGACATGCCGCCTCCTGAATAATCATGAATGCCATAAAAGGCCGTGGCTTACCGACTTGGCAAAGGGGTGTCAACGAAAGCAATGCTGACAGATCTGTATCAGTAAAAAATCATTCTTTAATATCAGACAAATACCAAATGAAAAGCTCAACAATTTATCATAGTATATAGACAAATAAATAATATTACTTTACGGCAACTACATATCAACAACAGTACCCATGGCAATAAACGACTTGGCTCAGCCCGGTAATTCCGGGAGCGAAACTCTCAACCATCTGCCTCGTGTGGGGGGGCATTAACCGATGGCAACTCAAAATAGCGCAGTCAAGAGAACACTCTTTTTCATGCTCCTCATGGCAATGTTCTACAACTTCTATCCGTTGTGGATAGGGGTATGTGAGTTCTTCTACATCATCATCCTGCGAGATCAGGAACCTCAATGGCTGATAAAACTCACCAGTATCTATCTACATACGGCCCCTTCCAAGTCGATGTATGTCCCTGCTCTATTGAACATTGCCACATCCCTCATCACATACACGTGCATTGCCAATTCTCGAAGGAAAGAACTCAACGCTGCAGGTATAATTCTCCTGGGGCTTCTTTCCGTACACCTTATGCTTGGAGTACTCATTTCACATCAGTTTTCCAGCGTTAGCGTGTTTGAAACGTACATGACATGTACTGATTGCATTGAACGTTTGGTTAGCGATTCGAGTGAGGCGGTAAAGTTTTCTTCCGCTTACCTTGTCTTCATACTTGGCTATCTCGGAATTCTTCCTGACAAAAAAGAAGAGGTGGAATAATGTTGATCCGCTCAATCGTCATCTGCCTTATCTTCTTCTGCTCATCAGCTGAGGCTGCCATCATTACCTCTCGCATTGATGAGAACAGGTTCCCGAAATTGACACCGGCCCTAACAGCCGACTCCTGCAATCTGTCCTGTACGCAGGGTGGAACCGGGGTATGGAAATACGAAGTTCCTGAAACAAACAACCTGATCACCACAATACGCATCGGAATAAAAGAAAATCTGCCCCCCTCGTTAGTTTTCATCCCCATGAAGCTGGAAATTCCACAACATAAGCAAAGTGATTCGTTCAACATCGTTATCACCCCTGTCACTCTTCCCAAATGCATGGCAAGGGCGGTGAGAACTCTTTATGGAACCGACCTTGACCCCAGAAGCATCTCTACAGACCAGCTGCAGACATTCTTCCAAACCGCTCGCGCTGTAAGCATGGAACGCATAGCGGAACACAAAAACGGAAGCGCGGGATTTGAGGTGTATACAATGCAGTCGGTTTACAAGTTCCTCCAATCATACCGACAGTTGGACAACAGGCTGCACCTGAATCCGGAAAATGAAACGGAAGTTGCTGAAGCTGCGGCATGGCTCGAGCAGGCCATTGTTGAATACCCGACGGTAGCTGCCGAAAATCTGCCACGGCCTGCCATAATCAATCAGCTGCTGGACGACGTAAAATACGCCAAAGCTGATCAGCTGAGAATAGTGGGGGGGACCATCGTCAGCACTGAGGATACGGCCAGAAGACACAGCCTGCTTCTCTCATATGAGCAGATGGTTAAGGAGTCGGCAGGCACGTATTCTGAAGACACGTACTACAAACGCTTGGGCATAGACGAATCACACATTCTGTCTGCGCTCGCCAATACGTTGTCCACTCTGATCATACAAGGAAAGTACAAAGGCGACCCCATTCCTGCCCTGCAAAAGCATACTGACCGGATGAGATATGTTTCGAGAAAGATGGAAAGGAATTCAACCATGTCCGGCATGCTCAGATCAGACATATCCACGCTGGAGAACCTGAAGCAGTATTTATCTACACGGAACATGCCGAGTCGCAAAAAACTGGCACAATAACAGACTGACAGAAAAGCCCTCCTTACGGAGGGCTTTTCTTATGCTGTCCATATCTTCAATGACTATTCCGACGACGAGAATCGCGACACCTCGATCATGCCGGGCAGTGTGCGCAGCCTGTCGATGGTGTGGTAGAGATGGGCAACGTCGCGCACCTCCACGGTCAGTTCAATTTCGGAATTCCCATCCACGGTGGAATGGAAGGTACCGGAATCGATGTTCACATTCTCGCTGGCAAGCATGGTGGAAACGCGCGAAAGCCCGCCCACCACGTTTTTGGAGATAATGCGGATTCGTGCCGGATACGGCTTGTCCACCTGTCCATCCCAGAATACCGGGATAAGCCGCTCTGCTTCGAGGTTCTGAACGTTGACGCAGTCCGAAGTATGCACGGTTACGCCACGCCCACGGCTGATGAAGCCCACAATGGGGTCGCCCGGAAGCGGGTTACAGCACTTGGCAAAACGCACAAGCACGTCGTCCACGCCCCTGATGCTGATGCTTTCCGCATGCTTGTTCTTCTTGGCGGCAGCATCCTGCGGACGCAGTTCTTCAACCGGCGGTTCAGGCTGCTCTTCCGGCTTGGGCATGAGCTTACGCAGCACTTTCTGCGCGGTGATACGCGCGTAGCCCACATGCGAAAGCAGGTCTTCCACAGTCTTGAGCGAAAAGTCTTCTGCAATAATCTCCAGCAGACCTTCCTTCATGACCTTGGTAAAGTTGATGCCCATACGGCGGCCCTGCTTTTCGAGCATTTCCTTGCCGAGGGATATACTGCGGGTCCGCTCCTCAGTGCGGATATAGTGGCCGATTCTGGTTCGGGCCTTTGCGGTCTTGACGAACTTCAGCCAGTCGCGGCTCGGGTGGCGGTTAGCATCCGTTATTATTTCAACGGTATCGCCGTTCTTGAGCGGGGTCTGAAGAGGAACAAGCTTGCCGTTCACCTTGGCGCCGGAACAGTGGTTACCCACCTCCGTGTGGATGGAATAGGCAAAGTCCACGGGAGATGCGTCTTCCGGCAGCTCCACAACGGTGCCCTTAGGCGTGAAGACGTAGACCTCATCCTTGAACAGATCGTACTTAAGCGAACGCATGAACTCATGCGAATCACTTTCCATCTTCTGCCAGTCAATAAGCTCACGGAGCCACGTAAACTGCTTGGCGTCCTTGGCCTTGAGCTTGCCGCCTTCCTTGTACTGCCAATGCGAGGCAAGGCCGTGTTCGGCCAGCTGGTCCATCTCCTTCGTACGGATCTGAATCTCTACACGCTCGGCCTCCGGCCCGATCACCGTAGTGTGCAGGCTCTGGTACATGTTGGCCTTGGGCATGGAGATATAGTCCTTGAAACGCCCGTGAACCGGCTTCCAGATAGCATGCACAAGACCGAGAATGGCGTAACACTGCTTCACGTCTTCCACGATGACGCGGAAGGCGATGATGTCGTGCACCTGATCCAGCGTAAGGTTCTGCTGCACCATCTTGCGATAGATGGAATACCGGTGCTTGATACGCCCCTTGATCACGGCGGTCATGCCGTTTTCTTCAAGCATGCTTAGTATCATGTCCCTAACACGGTCCATGTACTCGGTGCCGGCCTTCTGGTTGTTCTCAAGCCATTCCGAAATGGAATTGAAAATGTCGGGCTTGAGGTACTTAAAGCTCAGGTCTTCCAGTTCAAGCTTGATGCGGTGCAGACCAAGACGGTTGGCCAGAGGCACGTAGATATCAAGCGTTTCCTGCGCAATGAGCTTTTGCTTGTGCGGCTTCTGAAAATCCAGCGTGCTCATGTTGTGCAGGCGGTCCGCAAGCTTCACCACCAGCACGCGGATATCTTCCGCCATGGCAAGAATCATCTTGCGGATGTTCTCTGCCTGCGCCTGCTCCTTGCTATCGAAGGTCATCAGGCTAATCTTGGTGACACCGTCCACGATATCCGCAACGTTTTCACCAAACTGGCCGTCGATATCCTCTATGGTCGCGCTGGTATCTTCAACCGTGTCGTGCAGCAGACCGGCGCAGATGGTTGCTTCATCCATGCGCAGTTCCGCCAGCTTGTACGCCACGGAGAGGGGATGCGAAAGATAGGGTTCACCGGAAAGCCGCGTCTGCCCCGCGTGGGCGGCAGCCGAGAAGACGTAGGCCTTCTGTATCAGCGCCACGTCTGCATTGGGACGGGATTCCGTAACCTTATCGAGTATTTCCTGTATCCGGATCATATGGTTAGTTTGCAACCTCGTACAACCGCTCACTCTTGGGAATCCACCAGCGGTCTATATTGTGGGTAATGCCTGCGGGTGCAGGTTCAATACCCTTTATGCGTCCGTGCACTATGGGCAGCGAGTATGGCACATACAGGAAGCTGTAGGGCTGATCCTCATGCAGAATACGCTGAACGCCGTCATAAGCTTCCTTGCGGGCGGCACGGTCAAGGGTGGTTCTTCCCTTTTCAAGCAGCACATCCAGTTCCGGATTGCGATACTTGCCGTGGTTCAGTCCCCCCGGGCGGGCCTGCGAAGAATGCCATACCTGAGCAATATCCGGATCCTGAAGGATATTCCAGCCCAGAATGAGCGCATCAAAGCGGCCCTTTTCCACAAATTCCTTCAAAAAAGCCGCCCATTCGACAGTACGGATCTTCACCGTAATGCCCACATCCTTGAGCATGCTCTGGATGATGGTTGCCGTCTTGATGCGCTGCTCGTTGCCCTGATTGGTCAGAATGGTGAACTCGAAAGGCTGGCCGTCCTTGTCTATGACACCATCACCGTTCGTGTCTGTCCACCCTGCTTCCGCCAGCATCTGCCGCGCTTTGGCGGGATCATAGGGATAGTCTTCAATGGTATCGTTGTAAACCCAGGTGCCCGGCTTGTAGGGGCCGACAGTGGCTTCGCCCTGCCCGAGCAGAACACCCTTTATGAGTCCCTGCCTGTCTATGGCGATGGTAAGGGCCTGACGCACCTTCTTATCCTTGAACTTGGCCTCTTCGAGATTATAGCCAAGATAAGCGTATCCGAAAGAAAGATACCGGAACTTGTTGTACTTGCCGTCCCATTCCGGCCCCTTGGTCTGGAACAGGTACTGCTGCGGAGTAAGGTTCATCATGTCGAGCTTTCCGGCCTTGAGTTCAAGGAACATGGTGGAAAGGTCGGGAATGACGCGATAGACAATCTCGCTGATGTAAGGCTTGCCGAGGAAGTAGGTATCGCTTGCCTCAAGCACCAGCTTGGAACCTCGCTCCCACTCCTTGAAACGGTAGGGGCCAGCGCCCACGGGCTTTTCCGTCAGCGGAGAAGAGACCACATCCTTGCCTTCCAGCAGGTGGCGCGGAAGAATATCGTGCATCCACGTGATCAGCGAACGGGCAAAGGGTTTGTCGTATTCGGCCTCGAACGTATAGTCATCCACCAGCGTGAACTTCTTGATCTGCAGATAGTCGTCGGCATAGGGCGTGGGCGTTTTGGGATCTATCATGAGCTTGTAGGTGAATTCCACGTCACGGGCAGTGAGCGGTTCACCGTCTTCCCACTTTACATCCTTGCGCATGACAACGCGGATGCGCTTTCCATCATCCTGCACGTTGTAGCTTTCCGCTGCCCAGGGTTCCACTTCAAGGTCCTTGGTATACCGCAGCGGAGCCACGTAGATGTAGCTGGCAATGTCGTGCGAACCTGCGTCGGAAGTGAGAATGGGAATCATGTTGGCAAAGTCGCCAATGGTTCCCAGAATGAGCCTTCCGCCGTATTCCGGCTTGCTCACCGGAAACTTTTCAACTTTTTTTTCTTCTGCCGCAGGTGCAGCTTCCACGGTTGTTTTCTGCTTCTCCTCTGCCGGTTTTTCCTGAGTTGCGGAGTCGCCGCAGCCAGCAAGAAGGAGGAATATACCCAATGAAAACATTACAATACCGTTTCGCAGGACATCCACATTCAACATGCGCGTCATTATTTCCTCGTGCTATTGCCAATTCCGGCGGATAAGGTATTCTAACAAACGTATGGTCAATATTGCGCTTAAAAGCGCCAAGTTTCAAGCCAACAAGCAGACACCCTATTGAAAATCTGGATGAAATCGAATAAATTCGCACTCCGCTTCATGTTTGGGGGCCTCTGAAGCGGTCTGCACGTATCATCCGATCATATATCCTGTTTGCAAAGGAGCCTCGTACAGTTATGGACGAAGCATCAGCGAGACGACTGCTCAACACACTCGTGGAAGACACGATCCCGGAATACATCATCGATGGTTCCAGATATATCCTTGAATCCGGAGGCGTTCAGAAGATCAGCCTCAAGAAGAGCGAGGGATACTGGGACATCGAAGGAACCGTTCAGGGTGAGGACTTCCAGATATACTCCCCCAAGCTCAATGTCGACTTTGAAGAAGATTCAGTCAACTACATGTGCAACTGCCCGGAGGCCTTTTCCGGTGCCTGCCGTCATGTGGGCGCCGCCGCTATCAAGTTTCTTGCCACGCTTGAAACCAAGGCCGGCGACGATACCGAGCCGCAGAAGCCCAAGACGGACTGGCGGCAGAACTTCCGCGCATTCTTCTCGACTGACATAGAGCCTGAGGCAGGTCGTCACTACCTGATCTACCGCTTCCATCCCGAGCCGGGCCGCCTGCAGGTATCCTTTTTCCGTGCGCGCCAGAACAAGTCGGGCCTTTCCACCGTGCACAATGAAGTGACGCTGGAACAGATCATCGAAAACCCCGACTGGTGCGAACTTTCGCCCAAACTTCCCATCGTTGCGCAGCAGATCGGACGCTACAACGACTATTTCGGCCACCGTGTGGAGATTCCGGACGGACTGCTCACATGGTTCCTGTGGACCGTGCGCCGTGAATACTATCTTTTCTGGAAGGATACCGATTCCCCCTGCCGTGTGGAAATCGGCACCATGGACTTAAAGCTCAAGCCCCAGCTCAAGGAAGAAGGACTGACCTTTGACGTCATGATCCGCAGCGAAGGCAAGCCTCCCCAGTCCATCGTGGACAACGAAGTGACCTTCCATGGGCAGATTCCCCTATGGGTTTGCTGGAACAAGGGCTTCTACCCCGTATACACCAGCCTGAACTCATCGCTGGTTCAGGACCTTGCTCTGCAGCCCCCCGTGATCGAGAAGGAAGACATTCCCGAATTCCTCGACCGCGTATGGACGCAGCTGCCCGCCACCGACCTGTTCGGACAGGAAGAGTTCCTCAAACACATGGAACCCATCTTCATTCCTGCCACGTACAACCCAAAACTTTTCCTCGACGAAGAAGGTTCCCTGCTCACGCTGGAGATTCAGAACCTGTATGAGACCGTGCACGGAGAATTCCTGCTGCCCGGTCCCAACCCCAGCTTCATGACCGGCAGCTATTCCTTTGAAGGCAGTACCTACCTTATCCGTCGCATGCAGGAAGAAGAAGCGAACCTGACCGACCTGCTGGTTTCCATGAATTTCCAGCCCAGAAACAACAGGGTGTGGTTCCTTGAACCTGAAGAAGCCATCACCTTCCTTCTGGATGCATATCCCAAGCTGGTCGAGCAGTACCGCGTCTATGGCGAAAAGGCCCTGTCCAAGTACAAGGTGCGCCTTGCCACGCCCGCCATTACCGCCACGGTGGAATCCAACGAGGAAGAAAAGTGGTTCTCGCTGGAAATCGAGGTGGAATACGACGGACAACGCGTGCCCATCGATACCATCTGGAAGGCATGGGTGCAGGGCAAACGCTACGTGCAGCTCAAGGACGGTTCCTACACCAGCCTGCCTGAATCGTGGCTGGAGAAGATCGCCCACAAGCTGCGCGCCATGGGCCTTGATGCAGAAAAGCCCCCGAAGGACCGCTTCGAGCAGTTCGAAGCGCCCGCGCTGGACAATATTCTTGAAGACCTGCCCGACGTGCACACAGACCCGTTCTGGAACAGCCTGCGTGAGAAAATTCATTCCTTCAAGGAAATCAAGCAGCTCAACACGCCCAACGGCCTGCATGCCACCCTGCGCAATTACCAGACTCAGGGCCTGAGCTACCTCAGCTTCCTGCGTGAATATGGTTTCGGCGGCATCCTTGCGGACGAAATGGGCCTCGGCAAAACCATCCAGACCCTTTCGTTCATCCAGCACATGGTGGAAACGGGCTCAGACGGCCCCAACCTTATTGTTGTGCCCACGTCGGTTCTGCCCAACTGGGACCGCGAAGCGGAAAAGTTCGTTCCCAGCCTGAAACGCCTGATCATCTACGGCACCCGCCGCGAGAACATGTTCAAGCAGATCGAGGAATCGAACCTTGTCATAACCACATATGCACTGCTCCGCCGCGACCTTGAAGAGTTGCAGAACTACGAGTTCAACTCCATCATTCTGGACGAAGCACAGAACATCAAGAACCCGAACACCATTACGGCGCGTTCCGTGCGCAAGATCCAGGCTAAACAGCGCCTGTGCCTTTCCGGTACGCCCATTGAAAACAACCTGTTCGAGCTCTGGTCACTGTTTGAATTTCTCATGCCCGGCTTCCTCGGCTCGCAACATTCCTTCCAGCGCGGCATTATCAAACCCATCAAGGATGGCGATGCTGACACGCTCGATTACCTGCGCAACCGCGTCAAGCCGTTCATTCTGCGCCGTACCAAGTCTGAAGTGGCAAAAGACCTGCCGCCCAAGATCGAAAACATCCAGTACTGCGCCCTTGCCGACGAACAGGCAGACCTGTACGCAGCACTGGCCACCAAGCTGCGCCAGCAGGTGCTGAACGACGTGGATGAAAAGGGCATGGCCAAGAGCCAGATGTCCATTCTGGACGCCCTGCTCAAGCTGCGCCAGATCTGCTGCCACCCGCGCCTGCTCAAGCTGGAGATGCCCGGCTTCTCCACAAACCTGCCTTCCGGCAAGTTCGACGCTTTCAAGGACATGATCACGGAAGTGGTGGAAGAAGGCCACAAGGTGCTCGTGTTCTCGCAGTTCGTCTCCATGCTGCACATCATCCGCTCCTGGCTGCAGATTGCGGACATGCCCTTCGCCTATCTGGACGGCACCTCGAAGGACCGCTTCGAACAGGTGGACCGCTTCAACAACAGCAAGGACATTCCCATCTTCCTTATCTCCCTCAAGGCGGGCGGTACCGGCCTGAACCTGACCAGCGCCGACTACGTCATCCACTACGACCCGTGGTGGAACCCCGCAGTGGAAGATCAGGCAACCGACCGCGCGCACCGCATAGGCCAGACCTCGCAGGTGTTCTCGTACAAGATGATCTGCTCCAACACCGTGGAAGAAAAAATCCTCAAGCTGCAGGAAATGAAAAAGGGCGTTGCGGATGCCATTATCCCCGGTCAGGATTCATGGAAGTCGCTCACTCGCTCCGATCTTGAAATGCTCTTTGAAGTGTAGACGACCCCTGATAGAAACCAAAAGCCGCGGCACCTGTCGCGGCTTTTTTCGTGCTCTGCGGGTCCCGCCTGCCTCCCGGCAAGTCAAGGACTATGAAGCGAATGGATAAAGCTCTTGCCCTCAGCTGTTTTGAAGGTGGCACCGGCGCGTTCCACGCAGGGCTTGCACTTGCGGAAAAAACCACCTAAAACCCGCAGCACGACATAAACATATCGCATACTAACGGACGAACAAGGAAACGACATGTCTGATAAAGCCAAGCAGCAGAAGAAGTTGAAGAAACGCATTCAGGCCATCAAGGAACGCAAGACTTCCGGCGCTCAGGATATTGCCGATGCCGTCCTCAAGTTCTGCCGTCCGCTTCTGCAGGAATCGCAGGCCCTGAACGGTGAAGACAACGCAGTAGGTCTGGGCGTGTTCGCATGGAACGCCGCATTCCTTGCCAAGGACCGCTGGTCGGCCAACCTGAAGAACTCCCTTGGCCGCTTCAACCTTTCCGCCGATGCGCAGGAAGCCCTTGAAGGCATTGTGGAAGAAATGATCCGCCAGAAGAAGCTCATGCATCCCAATGACATGCGCGTTATCACCCACTATGATGTCAAGGTTGCAGACGGCAAGCTGGAACTGACCGTGGATGCCAAGGTGGCTACCAAGCCCCAGATGCCCAAGTTCAACGACCTGCCGCAGATGTAACAACTCCGCTTATGCAATACAAAAGGCCCGTCATGTGACGGGCCTTTTCTGTTTTCAGTTACTGCGCAATCATTCCTTGCCGCAGCGTGGCGGGCGGATATGATCCATAACCCGCTGGTGTGCCTTTTGCGATTCAGTCGTTTCCAGCTTGGCAATCTCGTCACGGTCAACATAAAGAATCGCGCCACAGGGGCACATGTCCACACAGGCGGGACCAAGGCCAATGGCACGTCGTGAGGCGCACAAGTCGCACTTGGCAACGGCAACGCCGCTGCAGGTGGCAAAAAAGGCCGCATAAGGGCAGGCCATGACGCAGTTGCGGGTCTCGCAACCGCGGCACAGCATGGGCTGCAGCACTACGGCACCGTCGCGGTCGCGGTTGAGCGCTCCCCTGCTGCACACGTTCATGCAGGCCGCCTTTTCGCAATGCTTGCAATACAGGGGAATCATTATCCCCTCCGTGGTGCGGGTCATGGTGATACGCGGCGTATCATACAGGAATTTGCACACGGCTTCGCAGGTTTCGCAGCCAATGCACTTTGAATAATCTATGTGAAGAGTTCTGGTACCCTCAAGCATCATTGCCTCCGGTATTCTGTGTCCGCAACATGCTAGCGGGTCATCTTGTCTGCTTCGAAATTGTATTCGTCTTCGCGGTGCTGCGCCTTCAGATCCAGCCAGTTGGACAATGAACGTGCAGCCCGCAAGCCGCTATAGACAGCCTTGCCTATCTTGCTGGGACCGGAGAGCACATCACCGGCCACAAACACGTTGTCTATGGCCGTCATGTTCAGCCAGCGCACTTCGCCCCTGCGCACGTTTTCAAGGCCCAGTTCCTTCTGGAACGGCGGTGTGGGTATCTCGCCTATGGCTCCCACAACCACATCCACGGGCAGCACCTCGTTTTCTCCGGTAATGCCGTTGGTTACTTCCAGCGCCTGAACCCGGTCTTCACCGTGCACGGCAACGGGGGTGCAGCGTTCCATCCACTCGCAGCCCATCTCGCGCATGCGGTCGATTTCAAAACTGCCGCAGGGAGCCTCGCGCACGGTCTTGCGGTATACGAGATACACCTTGGCTGCGCCGAGCGATATGGCGGAATCCACCACATCCACGGCGGAATGCCCTGCGCCGATCACGGCAACAACCTTGTCCTTCACATCCGGCACGGCAACGTTGGTGGATGCGTATTTGATCGCGCGGATGGGGAACAGGAATTCGAGCCCCGAATACACGCCCTTGAGGCTTTCGCCCGCAATGCCGAGCTTGCGCGACTTCCAAGAGCCGGAACAGATCATCACGGCATCATAGTTATCCACAAGGTCGTTGAGGCTCAGGATATCACAGGCAAAGTGATCACCTTCCTCTTCATGCAGCGGGGCGCTGCAGCAGATCTTCGTATTGGTGCGAAACACAACCCCGAGGCGACGTTCAAGATCACGCACGCCCCTCTGAATACGGTCTGCGGGAATTCTGTGGCTGGGAATGCCGAAGACCATAAGCCCGCCCGGCTTGGGCAGCTTGTCGTACACATGTACCTGATAGCCAAGGCAGGCAAGGTACCCTGCCGTTGCAAGGCCGGAAGGCCCGGCACCTATCACTGCGACATCCCGTCCGTTCGGCGGAGCGCTCTCCGCCTTCATAAACCCGAAATTCATGGTTCCGGCCCCAAGGGCCGAATGAGCATTCGACGGGGTATCCGACATGCTGGTTTCCTTCCTTCTGAAATACGATCTCTTGTCAGCCAGTACCGGATTCCGGAATGACAAACTCCGGCCCAAGGTACTGGTCAGGCGATCAATATACGCGTTATACCATGCTATGCAAGCCGGAACAGTGTGAAAATGTGAACAATCACAGGGCATCCTTATGCAACCTCGTCTTGTCATCATGCGTGGCTGGTGGTACAAGACATAACGCACGAAACACCCGTTTTCACGTGGTGGCACGTATACCAAGAAGAGGTCGCACCATGAAAGTTGAACAAATCTCCGTATTTCTGGAAAATAAGGCGGGACGTCTGGCAGAAGTGACCCGCACACTTACTGACGCAAACATCAATATCCGCGCCCTGTCCCTGGCAGACACTTCCGACTTCGGCATCCTGCGCCTCATTGTCAGCGATCATGAACGCGCCAAGTCCGTGCTCAAGGACAACGGCTTCACCGTTGGCCGCACCACCGTTGTTGCCGTGGAAGTGGACGACAAGCCCGGCGGGCTGAACCACATTCTTTCCACCCTGAGCTCCAACGGCGTGAACGTGGAATACATGTACGCCTTCGTGCAGAAGGGCGGAGAGAACGCAACGCTCATCTTCCGCTTTGACCGCACCGATCAGGCGCTGGAAATTCTGCAGAAGCACAACATTCCGATCGTACCGGGCGAAAAGCTGTACGCAAACTAAGCACCATCAGAGGCCGGTTTTACCGGCCTCTTTGCGTTATAGGCCTGTGCTGTCCATAAAAGACGCGCAACCTGTTCACCGCACATGCAATACATCCGCCATGGCCAGAAAAAAACACCACGCACAACACAAGGCAGCCCCTGCCCTGTTCAGGGACATGCACCTGATCCGCCAATCGGACGCCGAATGGCAGATTCCGCAGCAGTCCCCCATGCGCGTGCCCTGCCATGTTTTTGCCACTGATGCCATTCGCGCCACGCTTGATGCCGCCACACTACGGCAAGCCTGCAACGTAGCCACCCTGCCAGGCATAGTGACGGCCAGCATGGTCATGCCGGACGCCCACAGCGGTTACGGCTTTCCCATTGGCGGGGTTGCTGCCTTTGACCCTGACGCAGGCGGCGTTATCTGCGCCGGGGGCGTGGGCTTTGACATTGCCTGTGGTGTCCGCACGCTGGTAACGGGACTCACACAGGACGATGTGCTCGGCAAGCGCACGCAGCTTGCAGACGCTCTCTTCCGCAGCAGTCCCTGCGGCGTGGGCACGGGCGGGTCAATTCCCCTCACCAAGGGCTCGCTGGAAGCCATGCTCAGCGGCGGGGCCAAATGGGCCGTGACGCAAGGGTATGGCACGCAGGCTGATCTGGATCATACCGAAGAAGGTGGCTTCATGAGCGGGGCACGCCCCGAATTCGTTTCGGAGGAAGCCAAGAAAAGGTTCATGGACCAGCTGGGCACGCTCGGCTCCGGCAATCACTATATGGAAGTGCAGCACGTTACCGACATATACGATACCGCAGCAGCTCAGGCGTTCGGCATTGCCGTTGACGACATTCTGCTCTCCATCCACTGCGGTTCACGCGGGCTGGGCCACCAGATAGGCACAGATTTCCTCCCCCGCATGGCGGACAAGGCAGACTATTTCGGCATTACCCTGCCTGAAAAGGAGCTGGCCTGTGCTCCCATTTTGTCCGATCTCGGGCAGGAGTATCTGGGAGCCATGCGCGCAGGCATAAACTGCGCCCTTGCCAACCGGCAGGTGCTTACCCATCTGGCGCGCAGCGTATTTGCCGAGTGTTATCCCCACTCCCGGCTCAGACTGATCTATGACGTGTCGCACAATACTTGCAAGGAAGAGCAGCACGTGGTGAACGGCAAAAAACGCCTGCTCCATGTGCACCGCAAGGGAGCCACGCGCGCGTTCGGACCGGGGCACCCCGATCTGCCATCGTTTTGCCGCTCCGTGGGCCAGCCGGTCATTGTCGGGGGCAGCATGGGCACACCATCGTACATACTTGCCGGTTGCGCGGATTCCGCCAAAAGCTTCTGTTCGGCGAATCACGGTGCGGGCAGGTCCATGAGTCGCACCGCAGCCCGCAAAACCATACATGGCAAGGAGATGCTCGCCATGCTGGACCGCATGGGCATTACGATTCGCACTTCAGACATGCGAAGTATTGCGGAAGAAGCACCGGAAGCTTACAAGAATATCAACGCCGTGGTCGAGGCCACGGAAAAGGCAGCACTTGCCCGGCGCGTTGCACGGGCCGTTCCTCTCATCTGCATCAAAGGCTGACCATGAAGTACATTTCCGCCTGCACACTCGATTGTCCCGATGCCTGTTCCGTTGTCATAGACCGCAGGGAAGATGGCACTGTTTCCATTACCGGCAACCCGGAACATCCCTTCACAAGGGGCTTCATCTGCGTGAAGGGCCGCAAGGCATATGAACGCCTTATAAGCCCGGAGCGCATTACCACTCCGCTCATGAAGGTGAACGGCGACTTCGTTCCCACGGACTGGAATACCGCCCTTGACCGCATTGCGGACAAGCTGAAGGCACTGCGCGATACGCCTGCCTCCATCCTGCACATACGCTCGCACGGGTATCGCGGTGCGCTGGCCGAGGCCAGTCGCTTTCTGTTCCGCAGCCTTGGTGCCAGCACCACGCGGGGTGCATTGTGCGATGACGCCGGCATAGAGGCCAGCATCATGGACTTTGGCGCCCTGCACCACAACGATCCGTTCGATCTGCTCAATGCCGGATACATCATCAACTGGGGCAAGGACCTTTCGCGCTCCTCGCTGCATATCGGCCAGTTGATCCGCGAAGCGCGCAAACGCGGCAGAAAGGTCATCACCATTTCCCCCGGTGGAGACGGAAACGCAGATTTTTCCGACACCGTCATCAGAATCCGCCCCGGCACGGACCGCTTTCTCGCGGCAGCAGTCATCCGCAAGCTGCTTGTCCGGGGCTATGCCTCATCCACCGCCCTGCTCAAATCGTCCAACTGGAACGAGTTCAAAGAGCTTATCGCCGCGCAGGATGAAGAAAGCCTGCTCAACGCCTGCGACTGCTCACCGGACGACCTGCAACTGCTCGCCAACACTTACGCCAACATAGACATGAAGCCCGTTGCCAGCATCATCGGCTGGGGCATTCAGCGTCATGTATACGGCGGAGAAAATGTCCGGTTCATCAACGCGCTGGCGTATCTTTCCGGTCAGGTGGGTCGTAGGGGCGGCGGCGTGTACTTCAACATTTCCTCCGGCCGCAACCTGAATACGGGATGGGCAGACAATGCGGGCACCCCCGCCCGCCGCCTGCTGCTGCCCGCCATTGGCAAAGAGATTCTCGAAGCAACGCCGCCCATCAAGTTTCTGTGGGCAGACGGCAGCAACTTCGTCAACCAGACACCGGATGCGGCAACCAACATCAAGGCCATGGATTCCATTGAATTCAAGGTTGTTGTGGATGCGTTCATGACGGACACGGCCCTGCGCGCAGACATCATCCTGCCCTGCGCCCTGAACCACGAGCGCGAAGAGATTCTGGGTTCCTGCCTGCACAACTGCGTGCAGTATTCCGCCCCCGTCTTTACCCCCGCGGGACAGTCGCAACATGATTTCGACATCATGACCGACCTTGCATCGCGCCTTGACATAGCGGCCCCTACCCGCGAAGAGGTGCTGCGCATGGCCATTGACGTTCCCCACCTTTCCACCACACTGGAAGAAATGCGCGAGCGCGGTTTTGCCGTTGCCGAGCACCCTCCGGTGGCATGGGAAGAGTACGACTTCGCGCATCCGGATGGTAAGTACCGCCTGCCCGATACGCTGCACACTGAACCGTTCCCCCCCAAGGGCTATCCACTGCGGCTCATGTCGCTGGTGCACAAGGAATATCTGCACTCGCAGATGCCGGAGAAGGAACAGAGCGCCAAACCCACCGTGTGGGTAAACCCCGGCATTCCGGTTCTGGGCACGCTCGACAGGAACAAGCCCGTCTACCTTGCAACCCCCAAGGGGCGCATCGAAGTTCAGGTGGAAATCATGATGGGCCTGCATCCCGAGTGCATCATCATCCGCCGCGGCGGGTGGATGAAGTTCGGCAACAGCGCAAACCCCATAATCGAAGCGCGCATCACGGACATAGGGGAAACCGCAGCCTACTATAGCCAATACACGCGGCTTGAAAACTGATCTGCAGACAATGTCAAAGCCCCTGCCGTGAGATATCTCGGCGGGGGCTTTTGTATTTCCGACAGCCGGAGGGCAACACCACCTGCTCCGCCGAGAAGGAAGCTCACTGCAAAGGCATTGGTCAACTGTGACAACCGACAAGGCCGCCGCGAGCATTGTCTGACCTGCGTTCATCAAATCAGCAATACAGATATGGAATGCTGCATGTCATTACTTACAACTATACAGTTTCAGGCTCCTTTGACATGCTCCCAGCTTGCGGTATAGGTGCAGTCTGGAGCAATAGCCAACAACACACAGCGCACCTGACCAATCATGAAAAAACAGCCACAAATCTCTTTGCATCACGCCACAGGCAGCCATGCCCAATCCGGCCAAACCACGTGGCCAACACTTCCGGAAGCTGCCGCCACCGCTGCCGGTGTTTCAGCCGACTGCTCCGAATGCATGGCCTGCGTACGCCAATGTGCCTTTCTGGACTGCTACGGCACCCCCAAAGCCCTTGCAGATGCCTATGCCGCCAACCCGCAAAAGATTCGGGACCTCGCGTTCGAATGCAGTCTGTGCGGCCTGTGCACCACGGTATGTCCGGACAAAGCTGATCCCGCTACCATGTTTCTGGCGCTCCGCCGGGAATCCACCGCCGCCGGAGAGACGCTGCTGCCGCGTTACAAGCCCATTCTCGGCTATGAAAAGCTCGGCAATTCACCCTTTTTCAGCTGCTACAGCCTGCCTGAGAAGTGCGACACCATCTTCTTTCCCGGCTGCACGCTTCCGGGCAAGCACCCCCACGCAACTGCCGAACTGTTTGCACACATACGCCGCTCGGTTCCCGCCGCAGGCATAGTGCTGGACTGCTGCAACAAGCCATCGCACGATCTTGGCAGGCAGGACCACTTTGAAACCATGTTCGGAGAATTACTCAATTTTCTGATGAACCATAGCGTTCGCACCGTTCTGGTAGCCTGTCCCAACTGCCACAAGGTATTCAGCCAATACGCTCCGGCGATCCGGGTAAAGAGCGTATACGAGTTCCTGCATGAAAACGGGCTACCCGATGTGATTACATCATCCGACACCCTGCCCGGCGCTGCCACACCCAATGCGGGCACTGACGCGGACAATGCCTTCACCATTCACGACCCCTGCCCTCTGCGTGCAGAAAGCGGAACCCATGATGCCGTGCGGGCATTGCTCGGCAGCAAGGGCATTGCGATTGCCGAGATGCGCCATAACAGGAAGAAAACCCTGTGCTGCGGAGAAGGCGGCACAGTGGCCATGCGCGCCAACGATCTGGCTCTTGCATGGGGAGAAGCGCGCAGCAGAGAGGCACAGGGTAAAACCGTCGTCACCTACTGTGCGGGATGTGCCAACTACCTTGGCAGACACATGAAGACCATACACATTCTCGACATGCTCTTTCCCCAGCCGGAGACGGCAAAGGCCGCTCCCCCCGCAGGGCTGCGCCCCTATTTTGAACGCCTTAAGTTCAAGCGATACATTAAGTCCCTGCCCGCTGCAGTGTACCGCGAACGCCCCATGCGCGTTGGCGAACGCTTCATCAGCATGCCACGGCTGGACAGCAAAAAGATGCTCGCGGCAGCTTCCGTTGCTGCAGCCGCACTGCTCTGGCTGCTTATTTCCCATTTCGCCTGATCAGCAGGCTCCCTTGCACATAAAAAAACCGGAAGCCAAAGCTTCCGGTTCAGATTGTTAACAAAATCATTTTGAGTTTTCGCCTCCGGCGGGCCGGGGGATAATCCCCCAGCACCCCGGACAAGCGATAAACATGCGCACGTTGGGCTTCAAAACCCGCTTAACGAAGCCTGCCCCCCAAGCAAAAAATAAAAACACACCAAGATATGGGCGGAAAATACGACATCCAAATCAAAAATGAC
>JBKEAK010000119.1:0-6805 GCA_047972125.1 Halodesulfovibrio sp. | reverse complement strand
CCGGCACGCAGGCCGTTGAAGATGACTTTGTCTTCATCCAGCTCGAAACGGTCCGTGATGGTTGCTATGTCGCCGAGCCGGATTTCCGCCCCGGAGGATCCAGCCACCACGATGAGTTCCTCGAATTCCTGTATGGTTCGCCGCTGATCCTTGAAGCGGATGAGCACGTCACCCGTGTCGGTCTGTAGCGTGCCACCGGGTAGATCAAGGCTTTGCGCGGCTACGGTATCGGCAATGTCGGAAGCCGAAAGCCCGTACTGCATGAGTGCCTGCGCCGGGACCTCGATGCGTATCTGGTGGTCGGAAAAACCGGCCACGGTAACTTGGGTTATGTCGGTTTCGGAAAGCAGCTGCCGCTTGAGCTTATCGCAATAGGCCTTCAGGTCCGGTGCGGACATGGGCCCGGTCACGGCAACAGACATCACGAAGTCCAACCTGTTCAGCTGGGTGATGACAGGTGACTCAACTTTTTCGGGAAAGTCGTCAATGGCATCCACTTCGGTGCGCACATCGTTCAGAAAGCGATCTATGTCGCCACCTTCGGTCATCTCGGCGATGATCACGGCGGAGCCTTCGCGCGCTTCGCTGGTCACCTCGGCTATTTCGGAAAGGGCTTCAAGCGCTTCTTCCACCCGCTCGCATATGGATTCTTCCACGTCTTCTGCGGTGGCGCCGGGGTAAAGGATGGAGATCTGCACCTTCCCCGGGGTGAATCGCGGGAATGTCTCGCGCAGCAGCTTGGGGGCTGCAAGCAGGCCCATAAGCAGAAAAGCCGCCATGAGCAGGTTTGCCGCGGTGGGATGCGCCGCGAAGTATTCAAGGATGCGCTTCATCGGACATCCCCTTCTCCGAGGGTTTCACGCTTCAATGTCTCCAGTGCCTGTTCATCCGTAACGGGATTGAGAAGCATGTTCTCCATGGCGGGGATAACGTCGGTGAGCACAACTTGTTCGCCTTCCTCAAGTCCTGTTCGCAATACGGCAATGTGCCCCTGCGGGAAGTCTACGGAAACCTTGCGAAGTTCCAGTCTGTTGTCTGCGTTCATCACGTAAACCATGTCGCCGTGCAGGGCAGAGCGCGGAATGGTTACCGCAGGCTCTATGGGCTTGCCCCGCAGCTCCACCTCGCAATACATGTTGGGCAGCAGCGGCGGGCGCTTACCCGGTTCAGCCTTGATATAGGAATCCTCCACGGCCACATATACGCCTATGGTACGTGTTGCCGGGTCGATGGAGTCGTTCATGCGGGCTACGTGCCCTTTCCATGTGATGGTATCGCTCCCCAGTTCAATGCGCACCAGTGCATCGAGCGAGAGAAAACGCTGAAAGGTTTCCGTATCCAGCTTTTCTCCCTGCGCAATGGGGTTGCCACCACGCGGAACCACGTAGCGGAACATGTACATGGGCATCTGCGCCACGGCTTCGGAAAGACCGATGGAATCTGCTTTGGCAATGGTCTGCCCGGAGGTGACAGCCTGCCCTTTTTCCACGGAAACCTCCGTGATGCGACAGTCGAAGGGCGCGCGGATGTAGGTTTTGCCGAGGTCTATCTCGGCTTCTTCAAGGCGGCTGCGGCTGGCCGCAATGTTCGCCAGCAGGGCCTGCTTCTGGGCAGGAATGCCGTTGAGCGTTGAGCGGTAGGACTGCACCTTGTTTTCCTGCGTCAGCAGCTGGCGCTCTGTGCTTTCCATTTCCGAACGGGCTATGGTGCCGGAATCCATCAGCCGGCGCATGCGTTCATAGTCTTTGCGGTAGAGCGCAAGTGATTTCTGTTCCACCTCAAGGGAATGCCGCGTGTCCTTTTCCGTCTGCTCCAGCTCACGCAGCTGAGCGAGCAGGTTGTTTACGTCCGCCGTTGACTGACGGCGGGCAGTGAGGCGTTTGGCCGGATCTATGCGTACCAGCATGTCCCCCTTGGCGAGCAGGCCACCTTTTTTGAAGTGCGGATTAATTTCGACTATCTGGCCGCTTACTTCCGTAACTGCCTGCCATTCCTGTCCGGCCTGTATGTGTCCGTACCCGATGACTCGCGGAACCACGGCAAGCTTGGGAGCCTGCATCACCCGGACTGCGGTGATGCGTTCTGTCACCTCTACGCGTTCGGGTTTGCGGGCGGTCTTTATAAGAACGAACAGACACAGCAGGCCTGCCGCGATGGCGGGAAATATAAGCTGTCTTCTTGTGAGCGATATGCGCATGGTGCACCTGTGTTGGCTGATTATGTGTCTGCGGGGCCGCAGATCTCCTGTTTTAGTCGGACAGGACAGGGCGGTGGTTACAGTACGGCTCTTTTTGTATAGCATCCGGCTTCCGATGCTTCCAGTGAAAGTAGGTGGTTTATGGCTATTTTGTGAATTATAATTCACATTTTTTTCTTTGTCATTGGTTTTCCTTGAATAGAGGGGGATTATGGCGCATATTGAGAAAAAAAGAGCACTGCCTGTGCCTTTGGCGGGCGGGAAGATCAGGAGGACACATGCGTAACCGATGCCTTATGGTTCTGAGTTTGCTTGTCGCCATGACGTTGTTTGCGCCCGTGCCGCGCCAAGCCGAGGCCGGGGGCGTTCCCTTCGCTGAAAAATGGTATTCGCAGACCATCTATCTTCCCGTGTATTCGAGCGTGTATTTCGGCAACCAGAAAAAGCGCACGCGCCTTTTTAACGTGGCTGTCACGGTGAGCATGCGCAACACCGATGTGGCAACCCCCATAGAAATTCACGAAGTCCGCTATGTCAGCTCCGCAGGCAAGACCTTAAGGCAGTACCTGACAGCCACCCAGACCCTTGCCCCGTTGGCCGCATTGGAACTGACTGTTGACGAGTCGGACGAAGAGGCAGGGGTGGGCGGTTGCTTCATCATCCGTTGGAAGGCCGCAAGTCCTGTCAGTGCTCCCCTTGCGCAATCCGTCATGATAGGCACGCAGAACTCGCAAGGCATTTCCTTCATATCCGAAGGTCGCATGGTGGATGGTGTGCGCCAGTAGCCTGGAGAGCGACGTGCGGGTGTCGCACTTGCTATGTGCACAGTTTTTGTTGGACAAGGCGTGCGCAGGGTTTGAATTGACAATCCGTTCTGACCTGGTCCATATTGGTCAGACCAGTTTGCGGGAGAATCTTCTTCCGCGGTAAGGTACTCATGAAGTCGGAAGCAGTGGAAACCAAGACGACGAGACGCGTGCGTCTGCATGAAGAGATTGTGGCCCAGATTCGCGAGCTTATCGCGCAGGGTGAATTGAAGTCCGGAGACAAGCTGCCGGCAGAACGTCGGCTGGCGGAAATATTCCGTGTTTCGCGCCATTCCGTGCGCGAAGCCATTCGGGCGCTTGAGCAGCAGCAGATTGTGACCAGCCGCCTGGGCGACGGAACCTATGTTCTGGAGAAGAAAGAGGAGCAGGTCATAGAGCCGCTTGCCACAGCACTGGAACGGTGCCGGGGCAAGTTGGCGGAAGTGCTGGAACTGCGCAAGCTCATAGAACCCCAGATAGCCTCGCTTGCGGCACGTAATGTGACCGACGAGGAACTGGTGGGGCTCAGAGCCCAGCTGGACGAGCAGATAGAGGATATCCGGCTCGGCAACACCGGCTCGGAAGCGGACTGCGAATTTCACAAGCTCATTGCTGCAGCCACGGGAAACAGCGTGTTGCTGGAAATGGTTACCCGTATTCACGACCTCGTTGCGGAGAGCAGAGACTTCACGTTGCAGAATGATCACAGGCGGGACTGGGCCGTGGAAACCCACGAACGCATTCTCAAGGCACTGATAGACCGCGATCCTGATGCTGCCTACAGGGAAATGCACGATCACATTGCCTACGTGGAGCAATTGGCACTAAAGGAACTGGGCCAGTAGCACGTCACCGGCGGACGGCGGGTATTCATCCGTTGTCTGTACCTTGAGGGGAGCCGGTTGATACGCGGCAGCCCCATCTGATGTAAACACGCTGGCAGCGCCTCATGCCTGCTCCTGCCGGAGCGGCCGTTTCATGGTTGCTGCATTATCGAGGAACCATGTTCACTACCCTTATTCTTTACCTTGGCCTTGGCGCGGTTGCAGGCATTCTTGCAGGATTGCTCGGCATAGGCGGTGGTCTTGTCATCGTCCCCATGCTTCATTTTGCATTCCAGTGGCAGGGTCTGCCTGTGGAACACCAGATGCATATGGCGCTGGGTACATCCCTCGCCACTATCATCATGACTTCTGTGGCCAGCTACCGCGCACACGACAAGCTCGGTGCTGTGCGGTGGGATATCTTCCGCAGCATCACGCCGGGCATCATTGTCGGTACCCTGATCGGTTCATGGCTTGCCGCGCGCATGTCCACAGGCATTCTCAAGATCGTATTTGTATGCTTCCTCTACTATGTGGCAACGCAGATGCTCATGGGTATCAAGCCTAAGCCCACCCGCGAGATTCCCGGAACCACCGGCATCTTCGGTGCAGGTAGCATCATCGGCTGCATTTCCAGTGTGGTGGGCATCGGCGGCGGCACGCTGACCGTTCCCTTCATGACCTGGTGCAACGTGCAGATGCATGTGGCAATAGGCACTGCATCGGCCATCGGCCTGCCCATCGCTCTTGCCGGCACGCTCGGCTACGTGGTCAATGGCTGGGGTGTTGCCGGTCTGCCGGACTGGACCATCGGCTTTGTCTACATTCCCGCGCTTCTCGGCATCATCTCTGCCAGCGTGCTGACCGCGCCCTTTGGTGCAAAGCTGGCACATAGCCTGCCTGTATCCAAGCTCAAGCGCATTTTCGCCATACTGCTGTATGCCGTGGCAACCAAGATGCTGCTGAGCCTGTTTTAGGCAGCCGGGGCTGATTTAGCAGTCGTATCCTGAACAGTATTTTGCACCTTGCCATAAGGTTTGGTGCCTTATTTCCCCACCGCGTTGACCGTTGCACCGTAATGGTGTCCGGTTGGTTGGCATCCGCCCCGGAAACAGGCGATTCCGGGGCGGATTGTTTTTTTGGGGGGTACTGCCTTTGCGGGGTACATGTTAGGCGAAAGTTAAAAAGAATATCTGTTATCGTTTCCGAAAACTCGTAGCAACATTTTTTTCGTTTTTGTTTCAGTTCCATTTCGCTTTTGCATACTCTCAGCCATTGGGATTCTTGCAGTTGTTCCTAACTTTGGCCCCGAGCTGTGGAAAAAAATATACTTGTTGGTCCGACCTGTCGAGGCTAGGTTGCCTTTCAAGGGAGAAGGGGAGCGTTTTGCTGAGTGCCTTGTGTCCTGCAATTTATAAATATTGACAGGATGTTAAAGCTTGCGCTCGGCCTTTTTCCAGAAGAAACGTGCTTGTTGGGATTTCGCACACGACGCTGCTGCACGGCGGCGTGGGGTGTGTGGAAAACCCGCTGCGAGATTGAGTAACGGGAGGATGTTGTGCGCAAGAACTGCATGGACGATATGATCGAAAAATTGGGGAAGGACTTCGCCGAGTTCGCCGGGACGCTGCGAGGGGTTGAAAGAACGGAGGATGGTGACTTCATCGTGCCCGCAGATGTGATGCTTTCCATCGTGGGACACGTGGAATCCATGTTCGGCACAGTGCGCAAGACGCATGTGTCCGTCACGAGCGCATTGGTCAACGAACACATATCCCGCGGCAAAGCGTGGGATTTGCTGATGGAAGACTGCAACGCCGGTACCGAACATTAGCAGGATGCTGAATGCTGCAATGCCAAGGGCCTCTGCAAGACGATTCTTGCAGGGGCCTTTGCCTTTTCCGGCGCCGGGAAAAGGGCAAAAAAAATGGCGGAAGCCGAAGCTTCCGCCTTGTGTGCACTTGCGCGCTGGTAGCGACTAAACGCAGCCAGTGGGCTTGGGCAGACCGGCCATCTTACAAGCACCCTTGCCGGGGCCGGAGGGGAACAGTTCGTAAACCTGCTTCAGCTTGAAGCCGGTGTTCTTGGAAAGAATACGAACCATGGGAGCGATACCGTTCTTCTTGTAGTAGTCCTGCAGGAAGTCCAGAATCTTCTGATGGTCTTCGGTGATCTCGGCGATACCTTCAGATTCCTTCACGAACTCAACCCACTCGGGGGACCATTCTTCGAAGCGAAGCAGGAAGCCGTCTTCATCAACCTCAAAAGTCTTACCCTTAAAAGAAACTTCAGCCATTTGTGTCCTCCTTGGACATGCTCTTCAGCGTGTATCGAGCTGGACTATGCCGGAAACCGGAATGGAATCCGGCAACCAATGTAAGCAGCTGTCCGCTGCTTGTTTCCACACAGGTAACGATAAACCATTCAAAGGTATGAAGGGTCAATCTTCAGCTATTATCCCGCACTGGATAAGGCCGGATATAGGAGTTTGTCAATGGTCTGCCTGAAAAAAGCGCATCGTGTGCGCTGCAGACCCATCGTCTCGCGGGGCATGTAACGCCATTACAGAAGGCGTCGACCTGAGTTCTTTTCACCCCGTAAGTGTCGCCTAACATGCCACAACGAATTCAAAATTTCAAGAGAAGTCGTTCGATTGTTTTTTATTCTATTTCAGCGTGTTAGGGGTGGTTGACTGTGCAGTGAAGGAAAAGGGGACACGCTGGGCAGTCTTGAAGTGTGCAGCACTGAAAAAGGGGAGAGCATGTGCTCTCCCCTTTGTAGGCATTGGTGCAGGGGCGGTACTGTGCGGGCGTTATGCCACGGTGTGAACGTGATCTCGTGCCCAGAACAGCATCTTGTGCTTGGACTTCAGGTCCTCGATGATCTTGTTCTCGGTGGTGCGGTCCATGGGCATGATGCGGATGTTCACCACGCGGCTTTCCTTGTTCTTTTCCGGTCCTTCCATGGAGGTGAGGATG
>JBKEAK010000118.1:0-4112 GCA_047972125.1 Halodesulfovibrio sp. | reverse complement strand
GTTGCGTTCATTCCCCCACCTCACTTTCAGCCACCTCCAAGCGCATTCGCAGATCAAGCGCGGCTGCTGCAAGAGCCCCGGCTTTTGCCAAGTCCCGGTCACGGGTGGGGCCGGGCTTCCACCATCGCCCTTCCCAAGGCCAGAGCGTGGGCACTCCGACAGCGGGCACAAACTCCGCATGGCCATACTCGTCGTAGGCGTAATGGTGCGCGACAAGCTTTAATCCACGATGTTTGGGAGGCATGGCATAGCACGCAGCGGCCAACTCCAACTCTTCCGGCTCGTGCTGGTCGTCATGTTCGGGTGTCCAGCCCTCTTTCTCGATCTGCCGCGCACGTTCTGCGGCAATAAGTTCAATCCCGTTCATTGTTCACCTCGCTTTCAGCCACTGTCCGGCGGGCGGATTTCATTTGGTTCCTGGCTTCCTTCATAACGGAGTGCAAGCGTTCTTGCGGCTCAAGTAGCGCCCGCAGCCGCGCGTTCTCGGCCTCGGCCTGTTCTAGGGCATCCAACGTATTATCAATAGCGGCCACTACCTCACTAGCGTGGATGTTGCCCACAAAATAGGACGATGGCTCGAAAGCATTAGCATATCGCTGAACACCGCGCAGAATATCAATGTGCAGCGGTAGGCTCCATTTCGCCCGCCGAACAGGCGTGGTCGTGTCGCTCATTTGCTGGCCTCCATTTCCTTCATAACCATGTTCACGGCCCATTCGCGGTAACAACCTGCGCACAGGGTCGGTGACGGGTCTATACACTTTCCGTCAGGGTCAAATTTTTCGGGGTTGGGACAGTCCAACAGCATGCAGGACTCGGCAACCTTAAATGCCAGAGCGTCGAGGGCCTTATCCAGCACGCGCAGCTCTTCGGCTGGCGTCAGTTGTTTGGTCATAAATTCCTCCCGCGTTGTCGGTATGCGCGGCCCACCGTGAGGGTGCATGGCTGAGAAAAAGAAAGCCGCCTCAGTTGGCGGCGATTATCCATACATAGCTAAAATTTGCGGCATTATCGCCGTTTATGCACAATTCTGGTCACCACACAATTCCCGCCAACGGTTCCAGCGCTGGCGGTCGTATGGGGTGAAGGGAGGTCTAGGCGATGACGTTCAGGCCGGGCACAGCCGTTTCAAGGTATTCCTTGATGTTCTTCATGGCCTCGCCGCGCCATGCGCCGCCGTCGGCTTCGACCAACATGAATTCCATGCCGCCGTCGTCACGGGCACGAAAGACGAACTTGCTGGCAGGCTGCTCAACTTCAACGAAGGTGCGGTAAGGGCGCAGCGTGACAGGGTTGGGAAGCACCACATTTTCCACGCTGGCAATGCCCTTCTTGGCCTGCACGGTTTGGGAAACGCCATCGTCAGCCATGCCAGATTCAACCGTCGTTTTGACGTTGGCTACGTATTTGAGGACAAGCCCACGGTCAGTGCCCTGCTTCATGGCGTCTTCCGAATCAGCAAAGCAGGATTGCAGCAGGATGTTGAACGCCTCTGCGCCCAGGTACTTGTTGAGCGGAATTTGCAACTGTTGAAGCTCTGCCGCGAGGAAAGCGGCGCGATCAGAAAAATCGCCAAGCAGATTGGAATTGAGCGTGACCTTGGACGGGCCTTCAACGTGGCAAAGCAGTCTGGCGATTTCATGTCTGTCCACGTTGGACTTGAGGTAATCCACAAGCCCGGTGAGGGTGGACACAGTGAGCTTTGCGGGTGTCGGAGTGGACACAGGCACAACGGCCTTGCTGGTGTAGTTGCGGTCGCCGATTTTAATCACGGTGGGGGCGGCATCGCCACGGATGGCCCTGTAAAGACTTTCAAGCATTTCGCTTTCCTTCTTGGGTTAATTGTTGGCGAATTTCGTGATCTTCCCGGTCATGGACGATTCAGCGCCGGGCAGGATGTTTTGCATGGGGTTTTCGCCGCTGGCCATTTCCGAAGCGCCAATTTCGCCGGTTGCGGGGTTGGCCCCAATGTAGATGCTGGTTTCAATGGGGCTTGCCGGGCAGACTGTCGAAGACGTGGCGACCAGCACTTCCGCCATGTTGCGCTGCTCATTCGGCTTGATGGTCATTTTCAGCGTGACCGTGCGCGTCTTCTTTGCCGGGGTGTTGGGGTCGGTGATGTTGGCAATGACCCGCGAAAGTTCATCCTGGAACCGCTCCACGGCTCCGCCCTGTGACAATGTGGCAACATTGAGTTCAAGCATTGCATTCTCCTGTAGATGCGTAGTGTTATAAAAATTATGCGCCCGCAGTGCAGAGAAACACCACGGGCGCTTGGTCAGGGGGTGAGGTGGGGTTAGAATCAACGCACCATGAGGCTTTGCGTCTTAACCAGCGCCGCGCCGGGTATTTCCATGCCGCCCTTTAGGGCTTCGCGCAGCACAACCTTGTCAGGCTCCACAGTCTCCTTTCGGCACAGGTACAAATCAGGCAGGGCCGCAACATCCGTCACGTCCACACTGTCAGCCTCGCGTATGCTCAACGTGTACGCGCTGCCCTGCACCTTTTTCAGCCCGCTTGACTGCAGGGAGCACAAGTACAGGTGCTTGAGGTAGGAAATACGGCCCTCGGCAGTCTTGGCCTTGTTCAACAGCCGTTGCGCTTCCTTCTTGCAAGCCTCGGCGCGGGCAGACTCAACACGCACAAACTGGCCGAAGGCATCAACCTTGTCGGACTCGGCCCCGGCAAGATCGTTGAGGTAAGCGTCCATCGCGACCCGCTGTTCGTCGGTCAAGTCCTCGTCGGGGATGGAGAGCATGGACGAAATTTCGTCCTGTATGTTTGAAAATGTAGTCATTTCAGATCCTTATCAAAAAGGCACGTCGTCCATGTTGGATGCTTCGGACGGCCTTGCCTGTTGCGAGTTTCCTCGCTGGCCTGCCTGCTGCCGTGGCGCGCCCTGCGGTTGTTCTGCGCCGCCTTGGTTGTCGCCCTTGCGGTCAAGAAACTGCACGCGCTCGGCCTTGATCTCGGTGGTATAGCGATCCTGCCCCTGCTGATCCTGCCACTTACGGGTTTGCAGGCTGCCTTCCACATAGACCAAGCTCCCCTTGGTCAGGTAGTTGGCGCAGTTTTCCGCCTGGCGCTGGAAGCAGGTTATGCGATGCCATTCAGTGCGCTCGACCTTGTTGCCGTCGCGGTCTTTGTAGCTTTCGTCGGTGGCAACGCTGAGGTTCGCAACTGGCGTGCCGGACTGTGAGCAGCGCAGCTCAGGATCTCTGCCGAGCCTGCCGATGATTTGAACTTTGTTAAGCATCGTTGTTTACCCCACCACTTCGGCGTCTTCTGCCGCGTTGCGCAATTCGTCTTCTATGGCGGCCTTGTGCTTGTTGTACAGCACGGCAACAGCCTTTGCGTCAGGGTGCTGCTTATCCATGCACAACGACCCTACGGCCTCGTTTAGTTCACCGATCGTTCCGCACTGCTGAAATTTTCTGTCAATTTCAGGCAAGTTCATGCGGATATGAGCACCACTGGGCGCTCCGAATGCCTGCGGGTCGTCTTCGATATCCTGCGTAAAGCAGTCTGATGCAGCAGTGCAGGTGAGTATGGCGTCAACAAAGGCCCGCTTCTTCGCCATCTTCAAAACGGTGTTATACATGTCAGCGGGGTTTCCACGGCTGAACTTCTTTTCCATGGTGGACGCAGACCCGATACCCTGACCGACATAGCCACCTGTAGGGCGGTGGAATATTTCGCAGGTAATCAAGTATTCGCGGTCGCCCTTATCAAGGTTTGTCTGCTGAATTTCATACTTAGGCATCAGCTGGAAGGCGAATGCGAGGACTTCTGCCCCCGGCTTGAGTAAAACCGGCTTAGGCCCGCACTGTGGTATTTTCCCAAAGTGCAGGCCTTCCTTCATCACGGCCTTCATGGCGTGGTGAACTATAGCCACCTGCCGTTTAAGGTCGTTGGCGTTGAGCGCCGCCCCCTGCATCATAACCGCACTGGTCTGCTCGTATGTAGCAACCGCAGTAGTCTGCGTCATGTCCGTACTCTCCTTCCTGTTGAAACAAAAAAGCCCCTCTCACGGGGCCAACATAATTATCATCAGGCGTCACCGGGCAGTGGTTAGCCCACATACACCCCGGCCCCGCCGTGGGGCAGTCTGC
>JBKEAK010000117.1:0-13475 GCA_047972125.1 Halodesulfovibrio sp. | reverse complement strand
GTGCAGCATTACAATCATATGCCGTTATGCACCGTTCCCTGTGCCCTGCTCTTCCGGATTCTCATCACCTTCGGCCGAGACAAAAGAAGAATCCGCTCGCTTTTTGGCATTGAAAGCCACGTTGAGCGAAACAGGGGCGGGAGGATTTTTGAGGAACAGGCGCAGAACCTTTTCCATGGTGTCTTCCGGAACAAAGGTATCGAGACACGGTCCGTTAGGTCGCTCATTCAGAACACCGAACACGGGCAGCGGATAGGTATCCTGAATGCCGGAGGTAAGGTCGCGTTCACAGGCAACCGCAATGATCATCTTGGGACGCTTCTGCACCACAATGCGCCGTGCGATAGTGCCGCCGGTGGCAACAGCAAACTGCACACCGTAATGATCTCGCAACCGCAACAACATGCTTACAGGGCATTTGCCGCAGCGCTTGCAGTGATCCACGTTGTAGGAAAGGCGAATCGAGCATTGGCTGGATTGCAGGCAATGCGGGGTAAGTATGAGAATTTCGTGGGGTTCAAAGGTGCCGTTTTCAGACCGTACAAGCTCGTTGTTCACCTTGATAAAGGAGTGGCGAACACGTTCCTTGGAAATGCCGAGAAAACGGGCCAGCAGCACCATGAGGGGCAGAAAGAGCTTGATGGTAAGCCCGCGCATGCGCTGGGTGCCGAGAACTGGCCGTCCCTTGAGAATGTGCAGCACAAGGCCGAGTGAGGCCCACGCGATAATGGTGATGAGCGCGAAAAGGAATGCCCCGGTAAGATAGGGAAGCATGGGATGTATGTTAGCAAGCCCGATGTAGGGTATTATCCAGAACAGCAGCAGAATGGTGCACAAAAGAATGCTTGTCCCGGTGATAAGGCCTATGAACAGGCGCTTGCGCGACCCGTAATAATCTTCCGGCCCATATTCATCGGGTGATTGCGGAGAGGTTGCGGATGGGTGTTTTCTACGTATCATTCAGCCTGCATGGGTAAATGGGTTTTCAGCAATCGAGGCGTTGGGGCAGCATACCCTATCCGGACGGAAGTGCAAGGTGCGGAGTTGTTACTCACACCCTGCGCGCCCCGCATGCCAGTATGCCTGCAAATAAAAAAGGGCCTGCACACAGCAGGCCCTGACGTTGTTACAGAAGGTGCTCAGGGCCTAGCACAGCCCTTCGCCGGAACAGGTGGCATCGTCACAGTTACCCAGATACCCGCACTGAAAGGCAGCGGCATTCATGGGCTTCTTGTTGGCAGGCCGAAGCATGGAAATGTGGTATTCCCGGTCGCGGGTGGCAATGACGAGCTTGCCGTCCTTCAGGCCGAGCACGGCACCGGGGGCAGGCAGGCTGCCATCGGCAGCGGGTTCCATGGCAGGGCCGATCTCGCCGGGTTCAATGGAAATGCGAAGGTCTTTCTGCCCTGCCCTGTGCATCATGAAATAGGCACCAGGCCATGGGGATACGCCGCGAATGCGCGCATGAACCACCTTGGCAGTCTGGTTCCAGTCCACAACGCCTTCGGACTTCTCAAGCTTGGCCGCGTGAGTGGAAAGTTCATCGTTCTGCGGCTTGGGATGCAGGCCGCCCTTGGGGAGCAGCTCAAGCGCTTCCACAAGCAGACGCCCGCCCATGGCTGCCAGCTGGTCATGCATGGTGCCTGCGGTATCCGCAATGCCGATGGCCATGGCCTTCTGCAGCAGGATGGGGCCGGTATCAAGGCCCTTTTCCATCTGCATGATGGTCACACCGGTAACGGGGTCACCGTTCATAATGGCGCGTTGAATGGGAGCAGCACCACGATATTTGGGCAGCAGCGAAGCGTGCACGTTTATGGCGCCATACGTGGGAATATCCAGAACCTTCTGGGGAAGGATAAGGCCGTATGCAGCAACAAGCAGTACATCCGGGCGCAGATCACGAAGGGTCTGCACGTCCTGCTCATCACGAAAATTGAGCGGCTGGTGCACGGTAAGCCCGAGCTCCAGCGCAAGTTCCTTCACTTCGGAATACTTGCAGACCTGCCCTCTTCCGCACGGGCAATCAGGCTGGGTGTATACCCCAACAATCTCGCAACCGCCCCACTCAGCCACCTGCCGCATAACGGTTGCGGCAAATTCGGGAGTTCCCATGTAAACAGCGCGCATCATGCTACTACTTCAACCACTTTTTGACTTTGTTATCGTACATGGTCCGCTTCAGGCGGCTGATCTTGTCGATGAAAAGCGTCCCCGAAAGGTGGTCAATCTCATGCTGCAGGCAGATGGCAAGCAGGCCGTCCGCATCCATGCACACATCGTTACCATTCAGGTCCTTGGCGCTCAGGCGCACCTTTTCGGCGCGCTTTACCTTTGAACGGTAGTTCACCACCGAAAGGCAGCCTTCTTCGGAATCAACTTCCCCTTCCATATTGTCCAGACGGGGGTTGATGAGCGTCATAAGCTCTTCACGCTTTTCAGGACCGCTCACATCCACGACAATGAGACGGCAATGTTCACCCACCTGAGGTGCGGCAAGGCCTATGCCCTCTTCCTTGTACATGGTTTCGGCCATGTCTGCGGCAAGCTGACGAATCTCGTCCGTGATCTCGGTAATATCGTCACACTCTACTGCAAGACGCTCGTCCGGGTACTTCAATACTTCTCTTATCATGAATAATACCAATCATATAACCGTAAAGGCTACATGGAATTTCAGAATTGGTGAAAAGGCGGAAAAAGGTGTTCACCGCCTGACGTGCCAGAACATAAGCACTTATCGCTGCGATGAAAAGAGGAAAAGTCCTACCTGTATTGAGGGAGATAACAACACCGGGGAAATATCCCGCAACATGCATGAAAAAGACAGCGCGCCGTAGATTTAATCAACCGCAAGCGCAATGCCCGTTGCGGCAAGCACACAGCCTGCAGTGCGGTTAAGGCGTTTGCGCGCTCTGGCATTGGCGAAAAAACGGCGGCTGCGGTCTGCAAGGCAGGCATAGACGGTGAGAACCGCAAAGGAAACGCCAAAGGCCGTGAGGCACACCGCCAGCACGTCAACAGAGGTAAGCGTTGTCAGGTCCATGAAGGTAGGCAGAAAGCTGAGATAAAAGAAAATTACCTTGGGGTTGCCAAGGGTAACGGAAAAGCCCGTGAGTAGATCGGCAAGGCAGCTTTTGTAGGAAACAATGCGCGATGGTGTGCGCACTCCCCTGGCGGAAGGCAGGGAAAGGGATTCGTTACGCGTAAGAATAAGCGAAATGCCGAGCCAAATGAGGTAAGCGCTGCCCACATATCGGATTACGGTGAAAACTTCGTGCAGAGAGCTCGCCAGCGCGCTCAAACCGTATATGGCAAACAGCAGGTAGACCATGTCGCCAAGCAGCAGCCCGGCAGCCAGAACAAGCGCATGACCAAAACCCGATGTCATGGCGCGGGTGGTAACCGCAAATACGCCGGGACCCGGAGTGATGGCGAGAACAAACATGGCTGCGGCAAAGGCCGCCAGAGCGACAATATCCACAATCACCTCGGGAACAGGAGCTACTTTGCGCGCTGGCGCAGGTACTCCAGTCGTTTTTCAATGGCCATGGGGTTGGGATAGGTGTGCAGAATGCTTTCCAGCAGCGAAATGGACTGCGGGGTCTTGCCCAACTGGTCGTACACGTCAGAGAGCAGCAGAACCACAAGGGCGTGCAGCTCTTCATCCATGTTCGGGGTCTGGATGACCTGTTCCAGCGTCTTTTCAGCCGCATGGTAGTTTTCAAGGTAGAACTGGGTCTGCGCAAGGTCAAAGAGACAACGCGCATGCTCAAGATCATTCACCTTGAGTTCCACACAGGCTCGCAGCGCATCAATGGCAAGGTCGTAATCGCCCGTATACAGATATGCTTCGCCTATATTGCGATAGGCCTTGGCCTGATCAAGGGGCGTGCTTTCGGGCAGGTTGAGAAGCCGCTGCCACACCTCAATGGCCTTGTCCATGTTCCTGGTATCCATGCACAGGGCACCGAGGCGATACAGAATATCCTTGGCGCGCCCGGCCTGATCACCAAATTCAAGGAACATGGCCTCAAGAAGCTCCATGGCATCCTGGCTGTTGTTGCGGACGTTGTAGGCAAGCTCATAAAGCTTGTTCCACACTTCCCAGCGCTCGGTGCTCTGCTGATGAATCTTGAGGTAGCGTTCGTACAGGCGTTCCGCTTCCAGATACTGCCGTTCCACGTAGGCCTTGCGGGCGGAAACAAGATCATCCTCGGCCTCCGGCTGCGAGGAGCAACCGGAGGCGAGGATGGATATAAGCAGTACTGCAAGCAGCGTTCGTTTCATTTATTCCTGTTCTTCGGAACTTTCTTCACGTTCCTGCACACGGTCAAAACCAACCACAAGCCCGCCCTCGTTGAGGGAAACAAGGCGAACACCCTGTGTGGCGCGGCCAACGCTGCGAACCTCGTTGATGTTCATGCGGATGATCTTGTTGTCGGACGTGAGAAGGATAAGCTCATCCTCAAGTTCAACAGGTATTGCGCCGAGAACCGGACCGGTCTTGGGCGTTACCTTGAAGTTGATGATGCCCTTGCCGCCGCGTGACTGCACTCTGTAGAGCTCAAGGCGCGTGCGCTTACCGTAGCCGTGTTCGGAAACGGTCATTATCTCGGAAGAGGTATCCTGTGCAAGCGTAACGCAGGCCACAACCTCGTCCTTACCGCGCAGGGCAATACCCTTAACACCCGTTGCACCGCGGCCCATGGGGCGAACATCGCGGCAGCTGAAGCGGATGGCAATGCCTTCCTGCGTGGTGAGAACCACATCGCACAGGTCGTTGACCTCGCGAACCATGATGAGTTCGTCATCATCGCGCATGCCCACGGCAATGATGCCGGTTCGACGGCACTTGCTGTAGAGGTCGGCGCTGGAGCGCTTGACCATGCCGCGCTTGGTGGCAAAGAGGAAGAACTTGTTCTCGTCAAAGTCGCGCACGGAAAGTGCGGTGGTGACGAATTCGTTCTCCTCCAGCGGCAGCAGGTTGGCGATATGCACGCCCTTGGCAGTGCGGCTGCCTTCGGGAATCTGATGCACCTTCAACTGGAACATGCGGCCCTTGTTGGTGAAGAGCAGCAGGTATTGGTGGTTGGTGGTGGTCAGGAAGTCCTGCACAAAGTCGCCGTCACCGGTCTGCACACCGGCCACGCCCTTACCGCCACGCTTCTGGGCTCGGTAGGATTCCAGCGTGGTGCGCTTGATGTAGCCGCGACGCGAAAGCGTGATGACAACGTCTTCATCGGGGATAAGGTCCTCGATGTCTATGCCGTCCAGTTCCGCTTCGATGATGGTGCGGCGGGGAGTCGAGAAGGTTTCTCTGAGCTGGGTCAGTTCATCACGCACAACACCCTGCAGCACTTCACGATTTTCCAGAATGGACTTGAACCACTCGATCTGCTTGAGCAGCTCGGTGTATTCTTCGATCAGCTTTTCATGCTCAAGGTTGGTCAGGCGCTGCAGACGCATGTCGAGAATGGCCTGAGACTGAATCTCGGAGAGATTGAAACGGTCCATGAGGCCGGTCTTGGCATCCTGCGGCGTCTTGGAAGCGCGGATGATACGCACCACTTCGTCGATGTTGTCCAGCGCAATACGCAGACCCTCAAGAATGTGGGCACGCGCTTCGGCCTTGCGCAGGTCGTAGCGGGTGCGGCGTATGATCACTTCACGGCGATGCTCAAGGAAGTAGGACAGAGCGCTCTTCAGCGTCAGGGTCTGCGGACGGTTGCCAACAACCGCAAGCATGTTGATGCCAAAAGAGCTTTCCAGCGGCGTGAACTTGTACAGCGCGTTGATGACAATTTCAGGAATGGTGCCGCGCTTCAGGTCCATGACCACGCGGATACCCTTGCGGTCGGATTCGTCACGCAGGTCGGTAATGCCGTCGATCTTGCGGTCGTTCACCAGCGCGGCGATCTTCTCGACCAAGCTGGACTTGTTCAGCGCATAGGGAATTTCCCTGATGACGATGGACTGGAAGCCCTTCTTGCGTTCTTCAATCTCCACCTTGCCGCGAATCTTCACAGTACCGCGACCCGTGGTGTAGGCATCGCGCAGCCCCTGACCGGCATAGCAGAAGCCGCCGGTGGGGAAGTCCGGGCCCTTCACATACTGCATAAGGTCTTCAACCGTGCAGTCACGGTTATCCAGCAGCACCAGCAGGGCTTCCACCAGTTCGTTGAGGTTGTGCGGCGGAATGTTGGTGGCCATACCAACTGCAATACCGGAAGAACCGTTCAGCAGCAGGTTGGGCACCTTGGTGGGCAGAACGGAAGGTTCCAGCAGGGTGTTGTCGTAGTTGGGCTTGAAGTCGACGGTTTCCTTGTCGATGTCGGAAAGGAACTCGCCGGCAAGGCGGGACATGCGCACTTCCGTGTAACGCATTGCTGCCGCGGCGTCGCCGTCGATGGAACCGAAGTTACCCTGACCATCCACCAGCAGGTCACGCATGGAGAACGGCTGCGCCATACGCACAATGGCGTCGTACACTGCGGAGTCGCCGTGGGGATGGTATTTACCGATAACGTCACCGACCACGCGTGCGGACTTCTTGTGGGCACGGTTCCAGCCGTTGCCCAGCTCATGCTGCGCGAACATGATACGGCGGTGAACGGGCTTAAGCCCGTCACGCACGTCAGGAATGGCCCGGCCTATGATAACACTCAGAGAATACTCAAGATAGGATTTCTTAAGCTCTTGTTCGATGGTTACTGTATTCGACACGTTCAGGCCTCGTTTTAAATATCCAGATCGTTCACGCTCAGGGCGTTGCGTTCGATGAATTCACGACGGGGTTCAACCCGGTCGCCCATCAGCTGCTCGAAGATGTCGCTGGCATCCTCGGCGTCTTCCACGGTCACCTGAAGCAGAATGCGGTTTTCGGGGTTCATGGTGGTCACCCAGAGCTGCTCGGGGTTCATTTCACCAAGACCTTTGTAACGCTGAATGCTGATGCCCTTGCGGGCTTCCTGCAGCACATAGTCGAGAACCGCGAAGATATCGGACAGTTCCGTTTCCGCATCCTTGCGCACAGCCTTGAAAGAAACACCACCGAACATCTTGCGGATGTCGTCGAGCGCTATGTAGGGCTGCTTGTAGAGCTTGGAGTTGAAGAATTCGTTGCCAAGCCGGGTGCGGTGTCCGTTCTGGTCTTCGAAAACCAGCCAGACGCGACGTTCGATCTCGTCTTCCTCCACCTCGGTACGCACGGAATAGCCGCGCTCGTGCAGGAAGGTGCCGAATCCGTTTTCGCTTTCATGGGCAAAGGTTTCAGGGAACAGGCGCACAGGATACTCAAGGAAGGTCATGAAGAGTTCCCTGCTCACGTTGATGTTCTCAACTTCGGCAATCTTGCCCTGAATGGTCTCGATTACCTTGAGCAGTTCCTTGAGCTGCATGCCGGTGGAGGTAACGCCGTTGCCACCGTGCAGCACCACGTCGTCCGCGATGCGGTTGAGCAGAAACGCGTTAAGCTCCGCGTCGTCCTTGATGAACTTTTCAGACTTGGAAGAATGGGCGCGGTACAACGGCGGCTGCGCAATGTACAGGTAGCCCTTTTCGATAAGCCCGGGATACTGGCGGAAGAAGAAGGTGAGGAGCAGCGTACGAATATGCGCGCCGTCCACGTCGGCGTCCGTCATGATGACGATCTTGTGGTAGCGCATCTTTTCGTAATCAATGTCTTCTTCACCAACGCCGGCACCCATGGCGGTGATCATTGCCTTGATTTCCTTGTTGGCCAGCATCCTGTCGAAACGAGTTTTCTCAACGTTCAGAATCTTGCCGCGAAGGGGCAGAATGGCCTGCGTTCCCGGGTTTCTGCCCTGCTTGGCAGAACCACCTGCGGAGTCACCTTCCACGATGAACAGTTCAGACTCGGCAGGGTCCTTGGACTGGCAGTCCGCCAGCTTGCCGGGCAGCGAGTTATCACCAAGGGCACCCTTGCGGCGCACAAGATCCTTTGCCTTGCGGGCGGCATCGCGTGCACGGGCGGCATCCACGGCCTTTTCAATAACCATCTTGGCGTCCTTGGGGTTCTCGCCGAAGAAGGTCATGAGGTGGTCGTAGCACAGGCCCGCCACAAGACCGGCCACTTCGCTGTTGCCGAGCTTGGTCTTGGTCTGCCCTTCGAACTGGGGCTGCGGAATCTTCACGCTGATAACGCCGGTAAGGCCTTCACGCACGTCATCGCCGGAAAGCTTCACCTTAAGCTTCTTGGGAAGGTCAGATCCCTGAATGTAGGTGTTGATGGCACGGGTAAGCGCGGTCTTAAAACCCTGCAGGTGCGTGCCGCCTTCCTTGGTGCGGATGTTGTTCGCAAAGGTGAGGAAGTTTTCCTTGTACCCGGCGTTGTACTGAATGGCGTATTCGACAAAGATGTTTTCCTGATCGCCGGTGCCGTTGCCGGAACCGTAGATGATGGAATGGATGCCGCCTTCGCCGGAGTTCAGGTCCTTCACGAACTGACGGATGCCGCCTTCAGCAAAGAAGGTATCGGAATCGCCGGTACGTTCGTCATAAAACTCGATGGTAAGACCGGAGTTGAGATACGCCAGTTCTTCAAAGCGCTTCTTGAGCACGTCGTAGATGAACTGGTTGGTCTCGAAGATCTCTTCGTCAGGACGGAAGCGCACAGTGGTACCGCGCTTGTCGCTTTCACCCAGCGTTTCCACGCCCTTTACCGGCACACCACGCTCATAGCGCTGATGATACCGGTAGCCGTCGCGGTCGATGGTCACTTCAAGATATTCGGACAGGGCGTTAACACACGAAACACCCACGCCGTGCAGACCACCGGATACCTTGTAAGTGTCGCTGTCGAACTTGCCGCCTGCGTGCAGCACGGTCATGACCACTTCAACGGCGGGACGCCCTTCCTTGGGGTGCATGTCCACGGGAATACCGCGGCCGTTGTCTCGCACGGTCACGCTGTTGTCGAGGTGCACCTTCACGGTGATCTTGTCGCAGAAGCCGGCCATGGCTTCGTCAATGGAGTTATCCACGACTTCATAGACAAGATGGTGCAGACCGCGAACATCGGTGCTGCCGATATACATGGCGGGGCGCTTGCGGACAGCCGAGAGCCCCTCAAGAACGGTAATGCTGTCCGCGGTGTACTGCTGTTTGCTTCCAGCGCTGGTCATTAAACTTCTTCCTCGCTGTAGTACGTCTCTTCCACAATCTTCATGGGCATGATGATGACCGTGTATTCGGGGTCGTCATTGCCCTGCAGGCCGCAGGGGCCTTCCGAACCGGTAAGCAGGAACTTGAGGGTTTCGGACTGGTAGTGGTTGAGAATTTCGATCAGGTTGCGGGTGGGGAACGCAATGCGCTTTATGTCACCCTGATACTGGGCTTCGATGGCTTCGTTGGCCGTACCCACTTCCTGACCCTGTGAAGAAAGCTCCACTTCGGCTCCGTTGAAGGTAAAGTAGGTGCAACGGTTGTTTTCCGTGTTGAAGATGAGCAGACGGTCGAGTGCCTCGATTATCTCCTTTCTGTCCACCTCAAGGGTGCTCACCTCAGGTGAGTGCAACTTGGAAAGGAAGTTGTTGTAATCGGGATACTGGTAATAGGAAAGAGGCAGGCTGAACGTCTCGCGCTTGTCTCCGCGACGGAAGAACAGACGCTTGTTGTCGATGTTCAGTTCAATCTCGTCACCGCCGAGCCACTTCTTGAGTTCGCCAAGGTACTTCTTCTGCACCAGAATGCCGTCCTGCGGCAGCATGGAGTGCAGCTCATCGTTCATGAAGCGCTGCATGGAGAACTGATGGCCGTTAAGGCCGCAGGATTCGATGGTACCGTTGGTCATGGGCTTCATGCTCATGCAGGCAATGGCTTCCATCGTATCTTCATCGGAGATGCAGTAGGAAAGCTTGTCTATGAGCTCCTGAACAAAGTCGCCTGACCAGTAAACAGAACCTGCTTCGGGAAAGTCCGAAAAGTTCTGGAACCAGGTGGCATCGTTCACGGGCAGTTTGTACTTTCTTCTGCCCTGCTCAATCTGCAGGCTGCCTGCGTCCTTGTCCAGACGAAGGGTAATCTCTCCCGCAGGGAGCTTCTTGAGCAGATCAACAAAGGCACGACCCTGCACACCGGCAAGCCCCTCTTCCATCACCTCGCCGGTGTACCGGCCACGGAATTCGATATTGGAATCGGTGGAGAGCACATGCAGAGCGCCTGCTTCCGCTTTAAGCCAGATGGACCGCAAATAGGCTGCGCCGGTTTTGGCAGGAATGATATTCGCGGCTTTCTGGAGACCGTCAATCACGTCTTCTTTAAATACTCTTAAATGCATTATGATCTCCTTGTAATAGTAGTAGGGGGTGTGCCTTTGTTTCTACTAGAACTATCTGTCTGATTTATATGAAATTTATCGGTAACAATGAAGGTAACATTTTATGCACCGTCATTGCGTAACTTGTTCGCTTTATCCTAACTGTCTTTGGTTAGACACTTTTTCTTCAGCTCGGTTACCAAAAGTTTCGTATCTCTGTTACTTTCCTGTAATTCCTTGACTTTTTTAACGGCGTACATGGCCGTTGAGTGGTCTTTACCGCCGAATATGCGCCCCAGCGAAGGGTAGGAACTGCCCAGCAACTGGCGGCATATGAACATGGCCAGCTGGCGCGCCTGCACGATCTTCTGGTGGCGCTTGGTACCGGTTATATCCTTGTGGTTCAGTCCGAAATGCTCGGAAATGACCGCAATGACCGTATCCGGCGTTATGGAGCTGCCCTGCTTGTCGTCGGTATGGGCCAGAATCTGCTCAAAATCCTTATCTGTCACTTCCCTGCTCATCAGGTCCCTGTAAGCAGCGAGCTTGGTCAGAATGCCCTGCAGGTTGCGGAAATCAGGAAACCGCTGGCAGAGCATGAAGGTCTGTTCCTTGGATATGCGCAGCCTGTCATGCTTGAGCCGCTGCTGCACAAAGCGCACGCGGATATCAAGATCCTGCGGCTTGATCTGGGCAATAAGGCCCCATTCCAGCCGCGATTTGAGCTTGGCGTCCAGAAAGTCGTAGCCGGAAATGATGCCGGTTGAGGTGAAGATCATCTGCCGTCCCGCATCGTGGAACATGTTGAACAGAATGACCATTTCCTCCTGCAGCAGCGGGAAATCGCGAAAACGCTGCACATCATCCAGCAAGAAATAGACATAGCGAGAAATATGGCGGCGTGCGCCATACAGGTCGCCTTCGAACTGAACGGCATAGAGTGCTGCTAAGTCTTCCACCGTACCGAGAAAGATGGATTCCGGGTCGGTGTGGCGCGCAATCTCGTTGGCCATGGCGCGCAGCAGGTGCGTCTTGCCGGAGCCGCTGGGCCCGCACAGCACAAAGGGGTTGTATTTGGGCGTGCCCTGCTTCACCACCTCATGCGCGCTGGCAATGGGAAATTCGTTCTTGCGGTTGTGCAGATAGCTCTCAAAGGTGAACTGCTGGCCAAAGGGAATGTCCAGGTTTTTCACGCGGTCATGAGAGCCGGAAACCGGCATTCTGCCACCCGCACGGCTGGCAGCGCGGGTGGAGTAGTCGAGCTTGTACCCTTCGTCCAGATACTCGCGCAGGGCGTTTTCAAAGTCGCTCTGTGCGTTCAGCTGAAACCACTTGGCAAAAAACGGGTGCGGAAAATACACGGAAAGCCGCTTTTCCGTCGGGCTCATCACAAGAGCCAGCGGGTCATACCACTGGCGCAGGGCCTGGTCGGAAAAACTGTGGGAAAGATGATCGCGAAGGGCTTTCTTGAGCACGTGAATTTCTTTGTCGCTACCGTGGTTTACGAAGTAGTTAGGAGTAATGAACAGCCGTGGAAATTCCTGTCTGCGGGGTGTGGAAAAAAAAGCCCCGATCAGTACACAACAACCCGACATGCATAGCAGAAAACCATACTCAAGCCAAGCAGAATGGCGAATCGCGCAACTGTCATAAAGAATTAACCTTTTTAGGGGACCTTTATTTATTGTGGAAAAGTCTAGACTTTCCTTAGACTGTGGAATACGGTCAAACTAGGCCAAAAACAGTTTGCTCAGGGAGGATTGCATGATACACCACACATCACGCGTCTCGGAATACGCGCTCATGCACCCCACAATGCGCCGGACTCTCAAGGAGTTGCGCATATATATGTGGGCTACCACGGCACTGGTTTCCATTACCGCACTTTCGCTCATGTACCTCAGCCTCGTACACGGTGTGTAAAATCATACGGCATGAATAAAAATTACCGCTTCACTTCGCCCGGATCGAAACGCAAAAAATACCTTGTCATAGCAGGGTGCTGCGCAATAGCAGTAACCCTTTCAGCCTTTTTCGCCATATTTAGTTCTACTCCCCAGAACTCCACACCGGTTGCTGCCGTTGAACAGGAGAAAACGGTGGAGCAACCCGCTCCCGCAGTGCCCCAAGGCCCTGTGAAAGCCGTGCACCCCGGCATAGTGGGGAACGGAGACACTGCCTCCTCCATCCTTGCCCAATGGTTCAATCCTGCTGAAATCCACGAGCTGGCCCAGATTTGCAAGCCCGTCTTCCCGCTCAGACAACTCCGTGCGGGCCAGCCCTACCGCGTATACACTGAAGACGGTGTTGTTACCCGTCTTGAGTACGAAATAGACAACGACAAGTTCCTTACCATCACCCCGCAGAAGAAGCAGGAAGGTGTAGAGGCATGCCCCTCCTTCACTGCGGAACTGCATGATATTCCTTACGATTACAAAACGGTGCGCGTTGCCGGCACCGTATCTTCCAGCCTGTTCGAGGCTGTTGAACAGGCCGGAGAAAACGCTTCTCTCGCCATTGTTCTGGCCGACATATTCGGCTGGGAAATCGACTTTATCCGCGATCTGCGCGAGGGCGACAAGTTTTCCGCAGTTGTGGAAAAACGCTACCGCGATGGGGAATTCAAAGGCTACAAGCGTGTGCTGGCCGCCTCGTTCACCAACCAGGGGGAACTGCACGAAGGCTTCCGCATGAAGGATGAATACGGCGTATACCAGTTCTTCAACGCCGATGGCGGCAACCTGCGCCGCGCCTTCCTCAAGGCTCCCCTCTCCTTCCAGCGCATTTCCTCCAACTTCTCCAAGAGCCGCCTGCATCCTGTTCTCAAGACCTATCGCCCCCACTACGGGGTTGATTATGCTGCCCCCACCGGCACGCCCGTGCATGCCATCGGCGACGGCACTGTTACCAAGGTGGCACGCGACCATGCCGCAGGTAACTACATCAAGATCCGCCACGTAAACGGCTACGAAAGTGGCTATCTGCACCTTTCGCGCTTTGCCAAGGGCATGAAGTCCGGCAAGCGCATCCGTCAGGGCGAAACCATTGGCTACGTAGGCGCAACCGGATATGCAACCGGCCCGCACCTCGACTTCCGTATCCAGAAGAACGGTTCCTACCTGAATCCGCGTCAGATTATCAGCCCCCGTTCCGAGCCTGTTTCCTAGAAGCAGATGAACAAGTTCAAGACCCTTGT
>JBKEAK010000116.1:0-6456 GCA_047972125.1 Halodesulfovibrio sp. | reverse complement strand
GTATAACTCTGCCTCCGGTGACCGTGCGTGTAACGATCATCCGTAACGGTCAAAGGTTCCCGTTGTGAACAGCATCCGTCGCTTCAGTTTCATCCTGAAGGCCTCCGTCTTTGCCACGGGCCTTTCCGGTATTGTGGCCGAGTATGTCCTCAGCACCCTTGCCACCTATCTGCTCGGCAACGCGGTGTTCCAGTGGACCATCACCATGTCGCTCATGCTGTTTGCCATGGGCCTTGGCAGCCGCATCAGCAAGAACTTCCGCTGGCACCTGCTGGACCTTTTCATCGCCGTGGAATTTCTGCTCTCAGTCCTCTGCGCCTCTGCCTCGGTGCTGGCCTACGGTCTGGCCGCCCACACCGACAACATAGGTCTGGTCATCTACGCGCTCGCCATGGCCATAGGCATGCTCATCGGTTTTGAAATCCCGTTGGTCACCCGCATCAATCAGGATTACGAAGAGCTGCGCACCAACATCGCCAATGTGATGGAAAAGGACTACTACGGCGCACTCGTCGGCGGCCTGCTGTTCGCCTTTGTCGCGCTGCCGTATCTGGGCCTGACCTATACCCCCATTGCACTGGGGGCCATCAACTTTGCCGTGGCCTCGATCTTTCTGTGGTCCTTCCGGCACCTGCTCTACCGCAGCCGCATTGCCATTGGCGCATTCTTCGTGGTTACGGCCTTTCTCATCGGTCTCATGCTCGCTGCCAAGCCCATCATCCTCTACGGCGAGCAGTCCCGTTACAAGGACAAGATCGTGTATGAAGAACAGACCATCTACCAGAAGCTCATCATCACCCAGTGGCGCAACCATTACTGGCTCTATATCAACGGGCAGGAACAGTTTTCCACCTACGACGAGGAGCGGTATCACGAACCGCTGGTGCACCCCGCCATGCAGCTTGCCACCTCACATCAGAGAATACTCGTGCTGGGCGGCGGCGACGGTCTGGCCGTGCGTGAACTGCTGAAATACAAGGACACCGGCACCATAACGCTGGTTGATCTGGACCCCGCCATGCCGAGGCTGGCCAAAACACACCCGGTGCTGCTGGCTGCCAACGGCAATTCCATGGCTGATCCACGCGTAAACGTGGTGCATGAGGATGCAGGCACCTATCTGCGCAATTCCAGCGAGCTGTTCGATGTCATCATCATAGACCTGCCGGACCCGGATTCCGTGGACCTGATGCACCTCTACAGCCTTGATTTCTATCAGATGCTCCGCCATCACCTGTCTGCGGACGGCGTGGTGGTTACGCAGGCGGGCAGCCCCTATTTCGCCACGCTGGCCTTTCTGTGCATAGACAGAACCATGCGCGCTGCGGGACTTGCCACACTGGCCTACCACAATCAGGTGCCCACCATGGGCGAATGGGGCTGGATACTGGCCATGCGTGCAGGAACACACGGCACCACGGGCATGCGCGAGCGGCTGCAAAGCGTCCATATGGAAGGCATTCCCACCCGTTATCTCACCGAAGAGGCTTTGCAGGCCATGTTCACCTTCGGCAAGGGAGTGTTTGACCACCCCAAGGCAGGCGATGTGGAAGTGAATACCCGCCACAAGCCTGTGTTGTACCGATATTACAAGGAAGCCCGCTGGGACGTGTATTAAGGGATAGTTTGGCGGATTTGTTTAGCGGGCGATTGAACAATGCCCGTTCCCCGTTCCGTAATGCGTGGCGCACAGTTCCTGCCGGTGCCTCATTACCTTATCCAAACCGGCCAGCCAAGCTGCACACCAGCCAACACACCTGACAGCACGCCTGCCTGCTAAATACGCTGCATAAAAAAAGCCGCCTCCCCTGTGCATCAGGAGAGGCGGCTTTATCAGTACATGCCAAATCAGGTTCAGTTCTTCGGCTTCGTGCCACGGGTAATCGCAATGGCATCAACGGGGCAGGTCTCCACGCAGGAGCCGCAGTTTGTACAGTTGGATTCGCCGGGGCGGGTATCCAGCTTGCAGTGTCTATCACACTTACCGCAGTCCACACAGGCGGCATTCATGGAATAGCCGAACAGCGAGAAGCGGCGCAGCACTTCAAGCACACCACCCGTGGGACACAGAAAGCGGCAGAAGAAGTAGGGAATCAGCAGCCCGAGCAGAATGGCGGCGACCACCACACCGGTTCGTACCAGCCAGAACATGTTTGCATGCTCGAAGGTGAGCATGGTCGAATTGACGAACTCGCCGGTACGGATGGGCACAGCCCAGCGCGGGTTATGCAGTGCAAAGAAAACATATACCGCACCGGCGGCCGCAAGGTACTTGCCCATATGCAGCACGCGCTTGACCACTGGGGCCATGCGACGCTTCACCAGAGCAACCTGACTGAAGATGTCGGAAAGCGTGCCCACGGGGCAGGCATAGCCGCAGAAAGCTCTGCCGAAGAGCAGCCCGGAAACCAGAATGCCTGTCAGCACCACCAGCCAGAGCTTTCTGCCGGGGCACTGCACCACGGGACAGTTGGCGCAGCTCACATACGGCACCGCAAAAGGACAGCGGAATATGCCGTAATAGGAGAACTCCGCCAGAAAATAGAACGAGACAGCCTGAATGACTCTGCGCGGCCACAGCCTCTGCAGAATGCCCTGCCCCTTGCCGCATGCGCCGGAACTGCAGGTGGCACCCGTGTTATTCGTCGTGCTAGACATCTACCACCCCGTACTTGTGCGTCAGTCTCTCGCCCTCTTCGGAACGGGCAGGAACAAAGCCGGCGGCTTCAAAGTGCGCCTGTCCGGCATCGGAAGTGATGAACTCCACAAAGTTGCGCGCGTATTCCTGATCCTTGGCCCACTTCATCACGCCGATGGTGAAGGGAATGGGCGGGGCGGGAAAGAACTCCTCGGGAATATCAATAATCTCGAACGCATCCTTGTAGCGCGGCAGGCGGGTGACGCGCAGTTCCACAACAGCTGCATGCGCCTTGCCGGAAGCCACATCCGCCACATCATGCTGCACGCATGAACCAAGGTAGATGGACTGCGCCTTGGCCTGCTCCAGCACCCCGCTCTTCTTCAGCACGCCCATGGCGGCCTGTCCGCCGGGAGGGGAAGAATCGGGCGAGCACAGGGTCTTCACATCGCTGCGCTTCAGGTCCTGAATGGACGTGATTTTCGCGGGGTTCCCCTTGGGCGTTACCAGCACGTATCTGGTGTAGCACAAGGGCTGGAACGAAAGCATCTTGCCCTGCGCCTTCAGCTTTTTGGCAAGGTCGAGCACGCGGGGAGCAAATACCTCGGTCTGGGCGTTGCCTCCGAGCAGCGATTTGCCAAGCGCACCGGCAAAGGCCCCGGTGTAGCTTATGGTGCTGCCGCTCTGCTGCTCATACATGGCATTGGCGGGCATGAAGGCTTCCGCCAACCCGCCGCAGGACCATACCTGCAACGACTGCCCCGCAAAACCGCCGCCCGGTGCCGCCTTGGCCGCCTTAGCCGCCTGCGCCACCAGCGTTGCCGCCAGTGCCGTGCCGCCTGCCTTCAAGAAGCCGCGGCGGTTCATTCCTGATCGATTGTCTGACATCCGAAAGACTCCTTACCGTGTATTCCTGCCGCATCAGCACGGCATTGCTTGCATTTTCTGAACAAAGCCAGTCCGGGGGGACACTTCGCATACACCTCGTGCAGCTCTTCCCGCGTGGGCTTGCGCCTGTGGGCAAGGGCATGGCGGGGAATGAGCGGCATGGGGTTGAACACCTGCACGCCAAGCCCTTCAGCCGTACGCATGACCGCTTCTGTCTCGTGCATGTTCACTTCCGGGGCCACAACCATGTTCACCTTCAGCGTCATGTGCCCGGCCAGAGCTTTAAGCCCGGCAATCTGCCGTGCGATAAGCAGACGGGCGCCCTCTTCTCCATGCACCCATGTGCCGTTGTCGCAGACTCTGGGCTGCATGGCGGCCACTGTTTCCGGCGTTACGCCGTTCATGGTGACGGTGAGCGTGCGCACGCCAAGGCTGATAAGCCTGTCAGCATACTCGGGCAGGACAAGACCGTTGGTGCACAGGCACGTTGCCACGTGCGGCACCTCACGGTTCAGCAGTTCGAGAAAGGAGAATGTTTCTTCATTGGCAAGAGGATCGCCGGGACCGGCAATGCCCACAATGGCGTGTTCACCATACTGGTCGAGAAAACGCAGGGTTCTTTCAAGCCCCTGCTCGGGCGACAATATGCCGGAGGCGGAACCGGGACCGGAAAGATCGTGCCGCGGCGAAATGATGCGTTCACAGTACGCGCAGGCAAGGTTACACCGGGGAGCAACAGGAACGTGAATTCGGGCTATGCGCCCGTGTGCCGCCTCATTGAAACAGGGATGTTGTGGAAGGGAAAAAGCGGCATCACGCCGCGCCGTACAGGGAATTGCGCGCAGCCCTTCCTGCGCTGCAGATACCCCGCAGGCAGGCTCTGTGGCATATGTGGTACTCATGCACGTTCCTTTGAAAAAGGGGAAAATCGCGTCTTCGTACCACACGGGGAAGCAGAACGAGAAATTGGTTATGACGATAGCCAACAACCATTCTTATAGAATATTCAAATATTACAACTTTTCACACGCCATGCCGCGCAAAAAGTCACAACGGGTGGTGCCGGTGCAATGAAAGAATACGGCAAGACAAGACTCAAATCCCTGATCCACTCCAGCATAGAAGCCAAGGGGCGAGCCTTGCGGATCGCCATATGGAAAACCTGCAACGTACTGCGGGCCTAATCTCCCTGCCCCTTGCCAAAGGCTATTCCCAGCTTGCGCATCTTGGCCCGCAGCGTGCTCGGATGCATCTGCAGCACCTCTGCCGCACCGTTCTTCCCCTCAATGCGTCCGCCTGTCCTCTTCAGCACCTGCGCAATATGTCCGGCAATAACATCATGCAACGCCTCCGGACGTGGGGCCATGGTTGCGTCTTCCTGACAAGGCTGCAGCCTGCCGCAAAACTGTGGTGTGGCCTTTCCATCCGTAATGAGAGCCCGTTCTATGACATTTTCGAGCTCGCGCACGTTCCCCGGCCAGTGATACTGCTTCATGACCTCAAGCTCTTCGGCAGACGGCCTGAATTGCCTGTTGATATTCAGCGCCTGAGACTTCTTGCGCGAAAAATAGTCGATGAGTCTGGCAAGATCATCCATGCGCTCCCTGAGCGGAGGACTCTCTATGGGAAAGACGTTGAGCCGGTAATACAGGTCTTCCCTGAACATACGCCTGTTGGCCATGGCTGGCAGGTTCTGGTGGGTTGCAGCAATAATGCGCACGTCAACGGAAATGACTTTTGTGCCGCCCACCCGCTCTATCTCCCTGTTCTGGATAACACGCAGCAGCCGCGCCTGTGCTGACAGAGGCAACTCGCCCACCTCATCCAGAAAGATGGTTCCACCATGTGCCCGCTCAAATCGTCCGAGCTTGCGCTGCAAAGCCCCGGTGAAGGCACCTCTCTCATGCCCGAACAGTTCACTGTCTATGAGCGATTCAGGTATGGCGCCGCAGTTCAGCTTAATGAAGGGGCCGTCCTTCCGGTGTGAATACTGATGAATGGCATTGGCAACCAACTCCTTGCCCACGCCCGTGTCGCCAAGAAGCAGCACGGTGCTGGCTGTCGGTGCCCCCTGATAGACCTTCTGCATCACGGGATGCCGTCCGGATTCCGAACCGATGATATCCAGCTGCAACTCACCGAACAGTTCCGATTTCAAAAAGTCGTTTTCCTCTTCCAGCTGTTTTTTGAACTTCTGCACCTGCCGGTAATGCAGCAGATTGGCAAAAGCGATGCTGAAAGGCTCAACCAGCAACTCCATCTTTTTCACGTGCTCTTCTGTATATCTGTTCTTTCCTTCAGCAAAAATCAGGAGCGATCCCATATGCAGCCCTCGCCAGACAAGGCTCAGCCTGAGAAAGGAAGTATTTGGCATCATGAACAGCAAAAGTATCCTTCTGTCCTCTATGGGGAGCAGATCCATGTCGTTGATGATGGTGACTTTGGGCATATCGGCTTTTTCTCTCCATGCCCGTTCACGATCTGCCTGCGGCATATATATCCGTTCGGGAAAGAACATCCATGAATCAGGTCTGGAAGAGGCGTGGTTTATAAGACAGTTCTCGTCCTCATCCGAAGATGTGAGAGATATGGCGTCCGCAGGAATATGTGTCTTCAAAAACGCAAGCACGTTCTGCAATGCGGCGCCCATTTCCAGATCACAGAACAGGCTTTTAGTTGCCTCTCGGTAAAAATCGCTTTCACAAAAATCGCCCACACGGCCTCCCTTTCACGCTCCTGCTTTGCCTCAAAAAGATGTAACTGCCGCATCCTGCTGCCACCAAATGCAGGCTCCCGTCATATTTGACGGCACAACTTTATTTTTCGTCACATATGACGGAAAAACTATCACATTTGACACCCAAAGCAAAAGCTTCTTTTTAACGCACTTAAATCATGCACTTTTTATATGGCACGAATAGTGCCATAGG
>JBKEAK010000115.1:0-36460 GCA_047972125.1 Halodesulfovibrio sp. | reverse complement strand
ATGAAGGTACACATGCACGCGGCCCTGAATGTGGGCATGACGCAGGAAGCCATTCTGGAACTGTTTGTCCATCTGGCGATATATGCGGGATTTCCTGCTGCGCTCAACGGCATTGCCGCAGCAGGCGAGGTGTTTGAACAGGTCTAAACAGGTCTAAACAGGTTTGAACAGGTCGAACAGGGCGAATGTTGTGTGCGGCACCGAAACAAACGGAAGGCAGACAAAAATCAAGGCGCCCCGCGTTACCGCGAGGCGCCTTAAATGTGGTGGGGCATCAGGGATTCGAACCCCGAACCAATTGATTAAGAGTCAACTGCTCTACCGTTGAGCCAATGCCCCAAAATTCAAATTCTATTGTGTCGCCAAAGGCGTTGTTAGCGTGGTGGGGCATCAGGGATTCGAACCCCGAACCAATTGATTAAGAGTCAACTGCTCTACCGTTGAGCCAATGCCCCACGCTGTTTGTGTGCCGTCGGCCTGAATTGATTCGACCCGCGGCGGAGATGGAACCTATTTGGAAGACCCGTTTCTGTCAACATTATTTTGCAAAATTTTTATAAAAACCCCATAACAGATTCATGCAACGCACACACCACCACCGATTCTCCGCCATCTTCTGCGGTTTGCGCCCTTGTGCCCCTGCCGCGTTGAGCCTCATCCTGCTTACTGTGCTGGCCCTTTTCATCACGGCTGGCGCGGCTTCACGCGCTTTTGCCACCCAACCCGGCACCCTTCCGGTGAGTTTCAGGACTGAAGTCTTCCGGGTCAGTTCGCCTTTGCCTGCCGAAACCGGCGCAGCGGCAAAACAAAACGGAATTCTTATCGCCGTGTGGATTGAACCGCAGGAAGGCTACCATTTTTATGCCAATGACCCGGGTGACTCCGGCCGTCCCACCGACATAGTCCCGACTACGCCAAGCAAGGATATGGCACTGCTCTATCCTGTAGGTATCGCCGCCAAGGATGTGTTTGATCCCACCGCCACGGTCATGATCCATGAAACCGCGACTCCGTTCTTCATCCATCTGCCTGATGGCGGTGCTACGGGCAGCCTGCCCTTTGCCGCGCGCCTGCTGCTCTGCTCAGACAGCAATTGCTGGCCCGTGCACGAAAAGCTGACTGCCGAATGGAATGACGCTAAGACACCCCTTGCCGCCGCAGAGGCACAGGCATGGTGGCCGACGCTTGCCCAATATACGGCAAAGCCCGCGCTGCAATCAGAAACGGCTGCCGCGAAAGCCGGCACCGACGTTGCCGCACTTGCGCAGGAACTGGGCGTCTCTCTGCCCTCCTCCGGCACGCAAACTCTGGGGCAGGACCTGCCGCAACCCGGCGCAACCAAAGCTCCCGGTCTCGGGCAAACCGGCTCGACCTCAAACACTACGGACCTGAGCGCAGGAAAGACGTCCCCCCCGACGTCCATTACCCCATCAATTCCAACATCGGTCGCCGTCCCTCTCAAAAAGGCACAGGGCACGCATTCTGCCTTCTTTTCACCGGACAGCGGTTATTCCCTTTCTCCGCGCTATCACATGCAGTCGCTTGAGGTGACAACCATTGGTGCGGCCATATTCTTCGGCCTGCTTGCGGGCATCATTCTCAATTTCATGCCCTGCGTGCTGCCCGTCATCAGCCTCAAGCTCTCGTCGCTGGTTTCAGCCTCCGGCATTATCGACGAGCACAAGCGCATGGCCAGCTTCAGGGAGCACAACATCTGGTTTGCCCTTGGCATCATGGTCTGGTTCGTCATGCTGGCCGCCATATTCTCGGCCGCCGGCACCGCATGGGGCCAGCTGTTTCAGGACGAACGCCTTGTCACCGGGCTCATGCTGCTGATGTTCGCGCTGGGCCTTTCCACCTTTGGCATTTTCGAGCTGCCCATGCTCGCCCTGCATGGCAGCACAGCGCAGGAAAGCGGCAAATGGAGCGCCTTCTCCACCGGCCTGCTGGCAACCCTGCTGGCAACCCCGTGCAGCGGCCCCTTCCTCGGCGGCGTGCTGGGCTGGGCCTTTCTGCAACCGCCGCTGGTTCTGGCCGCCATTCTTCTTGCGGTCGGGGCGGGCATGGCGCTGCCCTATGCGGGCATGGCCATATTCCCCGGACTCGTCCGCCACTTCCCCAAACCGGGCAACTGGACAGTTGTTCTGCAGCGGGTTGTGGGCTTTTTCCTCATGGGCACCACGGGCTATCTGCTGACCATTCTGCCTGCTGACAATCTGCCCTTCCTGCTTGCTCTGCTATGGGTCACGGCCCTTGCCGCATGGCTCTGGGGCACCTTTGCGGACTTTAACGCCCCACGCGGCAGACGCTGGCTCATAAGAAGCCTGTGCGTGGCGCTCATTGCCCTGCCGCTGGTCTACGACAGCACTCCGACCACCCAGTCAATTCCGTGGAAGCCGTTCCGGCAGGAGCAATTCCTCTCCTCGTTGGGCAAGGAAAACATGATGGTGGACTTTACCGCAGACTGGTGCCCCAACTGCAAGATACTGGAAAGCACGGTCCTCACAGCTGACAACAGGGCGCGCTGGGCAGAAGAATACGGCATCACCTACGTCAAGGTGGACCTGACACGGCATAATGAGGAAGGACAGGCGCTGCTGAAGGCGCTTGGCTCCCAGTCCATCCCCGTGGTGGCGCTATTCCCCAAGGGTGACGATGCGGGCCAGCCTCTGGTGCTGCGCGACCTGTTCACCACCGAGCTTGCGGAATCTGCCCTCAAGGAAGTGTTCGGGAACTGATAGCATGCAGGGCCGGCGCACGGCCTTGCCATCTGCACAGAACAAAAAACGCCGCGAAACCACAAGGGTTCCGGCGGCGTTCATAGTTGATTCACTTACGCAGGCTACAGCCCGCATTCATGCATATGCGCCTGCATGGCCTGCCATACCACATCGGGCGAAAGCCCTTCCAGACAGGCATAGCCGATATCGCAGGTGTTCTTGTTGCAGGGCTGGCATTCCTTGCCCAGATAGACCTGTGAATGTTCCGGCGAAGGGAATGTCCACGCAGGGCTTGTGGCCCCGAGCACAATGAAGGTGGGCACACCCAGCGCAACAGCCATGTGGCGCGGCGAAGAGCAGTTGCCTATATGCAGCACGGCGCGTTCGATGCAGGCAGCCATTTCCCGCTGGGATATTATCTCGTCGGGCAGAATGACGGCATCCGGGCGCGGGCAGGCATCCAGCACGGCCTTTGCCTCTTCCAGCTCTCCCGGCCCGTACAGCACCAGAAAACGAAGATCAGGCTGTTCTTCCACCGCCTTGGCAATCAACTCGCCGTAATGGCGGGCAGGCCAGCGACGGGTGGCGCGCCTGTGGGTCGGGTCCACGGTAATGAGGCGGTGCTCTGCCGTCACCCCGTAACGGGCCAGATAACGCGCAGCAAAATCCTTTTCCGCATCGGTGAGATACAGACGGGGGCGCTCGCCGTTCCAGTCAATGCCGAGCGGCCGCAGCACACTGGCTTTCGACATGGCGGAATAGCCGTCCAACGGTTTTACGGTATGGGTGAACAGCCAGCGATTGTACCATTCTGGCGTATAGCTCAACCGCACCGGCGCACCGGAAAGGCCCACAACCCAGCGGCAGCGGGGCAGCTGCTGAAAATCGATCACTATGTCATAGCCCTGCCGTGCCACGGTCCAGTAAAAAGCCATTTCCTTGAGCAGGTTGGTGAGCTGCTTCTTGTCAATGGCCCACACCTTGCTCACGTCCGGATTGTTTTCCAGCATGGGCAGGCATTTCTTTTCCGTCAGCACATGGATATCAGCACCGGGAAAACGGCGTTTGAGCAGGGAAAGCGAGGCGGTAGCCAGCAGCACATCGCCAATCTGGCGCAGCTGGCACACAAGAATCCTGCGCACGTCCGCAGGATTGATATCGATAAAAGAAACCTCCGCAGAGGAAACCGGGGGGGCTGAATGCACACGTCACTCCATGAAAGTTGTGATGCCAGCGATACTGGCTTAGCGCCCCTGCGTCAATTCCAACCTTACATCAATATATACGGGGCATAGCAGCCGCCCTTGTGAGCAGACAACAAAAGAGCCCCCGGAAGGGTCGGTTTCCGGGGGCGTATACGAATTCGGATGCGATGATGTCCGGCAAGGACAGGCTGGCAGATATCTTTCGCAGGGATAATGCCTTAACCGACAGCGTGCCTGACTATGCCGAAAATCGCTGCCAACGAAGCATCATCGATGCCTCCGAATCATTACCGGCTGAACTTGGCAACCTGAAAGAAGCTCTCGTCCGAGCAGTTCACTTCGTTCGGGTTGGTCCGGCAGCGGAAGAACATCATCACGAGGAAGTAGGCGGAAAACGCCAGGAAGGAGAAGGAGACGAAGCTCTGTTCCATTGCAGGATCGGAGAAAACGGGCATGAAGGTGGAAACCAGCTCAGGTGCGGTTTTCACGAAGTACCGCACGGCAAGGAACACCCAGGTCCACGCCACGTAGAAGGAAAGATAGTCGTTGATCTTGGAAACGCAGAACGGGCGCAGCTCGTAGGAAGAAGATGCGGGGTCGGTAATGACACCCTTGGAAGGATGATAGAGCTTGTTAACGCCGTTGTCGGTGCGCTTCACCATGGTATGCGTCTTGAACAGCGGGCCGAAGGCGCCGTCTTCAAGGGTATGCACAATGCGGCACCACTTCTGCTGATTGTATTTGCTGCCTTGGGTAATGGCCACCCAGGCGAAGGAGATAACGGCACCGATGCAGCAGACAATGAACTGATGGAAGGAAGGATTCTGCATGGTGGCGTTGGTTGCGATAAGGCCGGAAAAGGAAAGGGCTATGAAGGTCCAGAAGAACACAGACTTCTTCCAGTACATTTCCTTTTCGTAACGGTAGTTATCAAGTGCGGCCTGAAGGGCCATGGTCTTACGTGCTCCGGCAGGTTGACAGTCTCCACCCGCTGCGTTTTCAGCGCAGCCCTCACCGAAGAACGCTTCCACATATTCCTGCGGAGATAGCGTCATCATTGTACAATTCCTCATCCGTTGATTTGTGCTTCCTGAGCCATGCGCCAACAATTGTTTGCATGCTCAAACTGTTGTTTGCACCTTATTTACCAGTTGCAAGGTTCTGTCAATCGCCTTGTGAAAATTATATTAAGCAATAATTCAAGACTGTTAACTTAATAAGAATGGTCTGAAACAAATTGCAACATGCCGTAAACATTGATCATTCGTTCAACTCAAAAATAAATGGCGATACCTCACTTTTTTTCAGTTTCGCGCAGTTTGTGACAAGCAGGCACATGCCGTGTGCAATCTGCCCGGCCGGGCCGGCGCATTCCGCTCATATTTGCCTGCCTGCGGCTTGCCATGCCGAGTTCTTCCCTCTTGCGGCACAACAACAAGAGGGTACCCGGAATGCGGATACCCTCTTGATATGACATTGGCCCCTTGGCCGGTCTTTCAGCCCAGCTAGCCCCAGCACATTGCCCACAATGCCGAAAATGGCATCACGAGAAGCAACGCCGGTATCATGTTGGCCACGGGAAACTGCTTTATACCGCAGATTCTCAGGCCCGTGGCGAGCATGATAAGCCCCCCGCAGGACGAAAAATCCGCCAGCATGTCGGGGGTCATAAGCGGCATGATCATCGATGCCCCCAAAAAGAGCAGCGCCTGAATCATGAATTGCGGAATAACCAGCATGGCTACGCTCAGCCCCATGGTTGACGCAAATATGGGGGCAGTAAACAGGTCCAGAATGGCCTTGACGATCAGCAGGGTCGGGTCACCTGTCATGCCTTCCGTCATGGAGCCATAAATACCGGTTCCGCTCATACAAAAGAGCACCATGAGAGCCACGAATTTATCCAGATATTCTTCCTGACTTATGCCTTCTGCGGGCTTGGTCAGCTTTTCGATGACAACCCGGCTTTTGGCCGCGGTCTTCTGAATTCTGGTTTCAAGGCGAATCACTTCCCCCAGCAGAGAACCGACAACAAGTGCCAGCATGACCGGCGCTAGCAGCTTCACCTTGATCACCATGGCAACGCCAAGCCCCATGGCTGCACATCCGAAAACCATGGGCATGTTGGTTCTGATATTGGCATTGATCTTCGGACCGATAAGAGCCCCGGCCACACTGCCCACAAGCACTGCAGCCCCATTGACATATGGACCTATCACTTCGGATTCCTTGTATGAAACGGACAATGCCGTGTTTGCCGGAAACAGCAGAACAGACACAGGGTGCCGTGGCACGCTCATCTGCTTTGCACATTCAGGAAGGGTAAAAGAGAGAAGACGGGAGGGCTGGCTGCGTACGAATTTCAGAGAGAAATCGCAGCCCGATTGCAGTGGCAGATCGTAAACGGATCACAAGCTGATCGCACGCAAACGCAACAGAGCAGCCTCAGCAGATGTCACCAAGCCGGAGCCCCGGTACCAGCTAATCCCCGCAGGTAAAACCGAACTCCGCCTCTGATCTGGTGTAAAAGACGCGCTGCCCTGAAGATTTCAGCGTGGCCATAAGCTGTTCACACTCCTCAACGGTCAGCGCCATGGTGACCTGCTGGGGGATGTCTTCAAGGTCGAAATAGTTTCCGGAATGGAAACGGCCATCATGACCAAACCCTTCTTTGCCTGAGAAAAGGGTCGCTCCGCGCACGCCTATTTTCTTGGCCTCGCCGATAATCCATTCAGCAAGCGACATGCCTGCATGCACCCTGCTCTGCTGGGTGAAGAAGGTAACCAAATATCCTTTTGTCACGTGAAATTCCTCAAGATTTGAACGATCTCCACCAACAGAAACCGCAGCAGCATCACTACACCGCCATTTGCAGGGTGTCAGTGACAGCAATCACTGTTGTGCGGATAATCCTAAATCATGAAGACGGGACCGGGAGCCATTTCCTCCAGCAGCTTCGCATCAACTATGGAGATGCTCCCTCGGAGTTTTGACAAAACGCCTATCTGCTGCAGCCGGGATATGACCCGCGCCGCAGATTCCCGCGACGTGCCCACCATTTCCGCAAGGTCCGTATTGGTCAGCGGCAGTTCCATGCCTATGCGGGTAGAGAGCATGCTGAGCACATTCAGAATGCGGGTTTCCACACTCTCGTCAACCAGATCGAGTATGCGGGTATAGGCTCCGTCAAGCAGGTCGCCCATGGTGCTCAGAATGTTGTTGGCAACGGGCGGGTTGGCCAGCACCCAGCGACGGAATTCCCCGGCCGGAATGGCAATGACCGAGGCTTTTACCGCCACCAGTGCGGAGAATATGCGCGGGCTGGGACGAAAACAGGTTATGGCGTTAAGAGGAATTCCCGGCGTTGCCACCATGTATGTGAACGACTTGCCGGAGGCCGACTCCTTGGAAAGGATGACCAGCCCGCTTTCCACCAGATAGAAGTGAGAGGTCGCATCCCCGGCTCTGAAAACATATTCGCCCTTCTCAAAACACAACCGTGCGGCCTTGCCCGCAAGCTCCTCCAGAGCTGCTGGTTCGGCACAGCAAAGGCTGAGATCAGCCTGCAACGCGCAAAGAATCGGCCTGTGTTGTTCCATCCTGTGTTCCCATGAAAGGTTCGGGGCCAACTGCCGTGCACCAGTGCTGCCCATATCGGGCCGCATAACCTCCGGCCAAGGCACTATGCCGAGTCTTGAACCAACCACACATATTGTCAACGAATGTCATCTCCCGGCCGGGACCATGAAAAAGGCGCCGGTAAAACCGACGCCTCAACGAGCTATAATCAATGGGAAAGCTACGATAAAACTAGAGGCGTTCCCAAATGAGCGCGGCCCATTCGCCCTCGATCTCACGGCGGGCGGCAGGCAGTCCCTGCGCCACATAGACTTCCTCTACGCTGTCTGCCTGCGTGGCGAGCAGGCCGGAAAGTACAAGGCAGCCACCGGGAGCAACGCGGGCAATGATGTCGGAAGCAAGGTCCTTGAGGGGCTGTGCAAGAATGTTTGCGAGCACCACGTCAAAGGTATCGTCCGTGTAGTTGGCACTGCCCTTGGCAACGTCAAATTGGCTGACCACGTCGTTGATCTCGCGGTTTTCTTCGCTGTTCTCAACAGCCAGCGTGTCGATATCCACGCCGAGCCCCTTGAGGCCCAGCTTGGCGCAGCCAATGCCGAGAATGCCGGAACCGGTGCCGATATCGAAGAATGTCATGCCATCACGAACGCGCCCTTCTTCCGCCAGCTTGGAGACACAGCCAAGGCACAGTGCGGTGGTGGGATGGTGCCCCGTGCCGAAGGCGCTCTTGGGCTCTATGACGATGGGAATGCGCCCTTCAAGGTTCATGTCGGTCATCCACGGTGCAATGACCATGAACAGGTTACCGACCTTCACCGGGGTGAAGAACTCGCGCCATGCCATGGCCCAGTTCTGGTTTTCCACCTCGTCGCGTTCCACCTGAGCATCCGGCACAAACGTTCTGAGTTCGGCGAGAAACTCCTCGCAAAATGCGGGATTCTCCACATACACACGGTAACGGATGTCACCCGTGGGCAGGGTTTCCTCCTCCCAGCCATATTGCAGCTTGCTGACCAGCGCCACGGTGGCCAGGTCCTGCATTTCCTCGGGAACGGTAATGTCCAGCTTGATCAGATGTTCCATGGTATATTTATCCTCGTGCTTGGTAACGTGCCATCTTGCGCTCCAGCCTGCGACTGAAGGAGGTGAGCACATAGCAGATGATAAAATACATCACAAGAATTGTCAGGTATATCTCCATGGGAGCCGACAAGGTTCTGTTGTTCACCTGTTCTGCTGCGCGGGTAAGCTCCACCACGCCAATAACGTAGGCAAGCGAGGTATCTTTGGTAAGCGAAACGAACTGGTTCACGAAAGACGGAATCATGTTGCGCAGCGCCTGCGGCAGAATGACGTAACACATGGCCTGAAGATGCGTCAGCCCCGTTGCGCGCGAGGCTTCCATCTGTCCCTTGGGCAGCGCCAGAACACCTGCGCGGACGATTTCCGCCACATAGGCCGCCGTGAAGATCACAAAGGAGATGATGACGGAATCCCACTCCGGCAGTGCCTTGCCGAGAAAGACGGGGAACATGAAATAGAACCACAAAATGAGCATGAGCAGCGGCACGCCGCGCACTATCTCGATATATACCATTGCGGGATACTTGAGCCACCAGCGCTTGGAAAGACGCATCAGGCCCACTGCAAGACCCAGCCAGAATGCGCCGAAGATGGAAATAAGCGCCAGAACGATGGTCAGCGCAATGCCGCCGAGAGGCCCTTCGGGATAGGCACCGAAGAGCAGGTAATCAAAGTTGTCGATAACTACATTCCATTGCATGCCAGTACCCCCTTAGCCTGCCATGCGCAGGAAGTGCTTGTTGTACTGGTTGATGGCGAGCGAAACCAGCAAGGAGATTGCGAGGTATATCACCATGTTGATGGTAAACGCCTCGAAACCGCGGAACGAATAGGATTCGATCTGCCGCGCCATGTAGGTAAGCTCGGCAACGCCGATGGTCATGCACAGCGATGAGTTCTTGATAAGGTTCAGCGACTGCGAAATCAGCGGCGGAATGATGATACGGAAAGCCTGCGGCAGAATGACATAGCGCATGGCCTGCACAAAGGAGAGGCCGCACGCGCGGGAGGCTTCCAGCTGGTTCTTGGGAATGGAGTTGATGCCGGAGCGGATTTCTTCCGCAATAAAGGCGGATGTGTAAACCGTAAGCGCAATAACGCCCGCGGCAAATTCAAAATCCCGCTCATACAGCCATTCAAGCAACGGGCGGGGAAGAAGCCCGTCCGAACCGAAATACCAGAAGAAAATCTGCACCAGCAACGGCGTGTTGCGGAAGAATTCCGTGTACGCAACGGTAAACCACACAAGGGGTTTGATCCGCGTGAGGCGCATCACAGCGATAATGGTACCTATGACAAGGGCAAAGAACAGGGATACCGCCGAAATCTGGCAGGTAACCACCAGCCCTTTTATGATCCAGTCCAGATACTCGCCGGACAGGACAACATTCCACTGAAATTGATAATTCAAAACGAGCCTCGAGAGCATGAAAAACGGGGAGTACGGGAGAACCGCACTCCCCGCCGGTTAGTCAAGGACTAGGGCCACAGTTCCATGGTCCAGGTCAGGGGCATGTAGTACTTGGTGTCAGGACCGAGCCACTTGTCGTAGACGGTCTTGTATTCACCGGAACGCCACATGTCGTTCAGGGACTTGTTCACGAAATCGCGGAAGTCGGAATCGTTTTCAGCCATACCCAGAGCGTAAGGCTCAGCGGAGATGGCGTCGCCCACGATGGACCACTTGGCCGGTTCGGGGTCGGAACCCTTGAGGCCAACAAGAATAACGGAGTCGGTGGTCACGGCAACGGCCTTGCCCTGCTTCATGGCCAGCATGGCCTGCGGGTATTCGTCAAAGGAAAGAACCTTGCAGTCGGGCTGAGCAGCCAGAATGTTCTTTTCAGAGGTGGAACCCTTAACAGTGGCAACCTTCTTGCCCTTCAGGTCGGCAACGGACTTGATGCCGGAATCAGTGGGAACCAGCAGCTTCTGGCCATCCATGAAGTAGGTGATGGAGAAGTCGATAACTTCGTCGCGCTCATGCTTGTGGGTCATGGTAGCAGCGGCGATGTCGATGGAACCCTGGGTCACCATGGGAATACGGGTGGAGGAGGTAACGGTCTTCAGTTCCAGTCCCACGCCCAGCTTGTCGGCAAGGGCCTTGCAGATGTCTACGTCGAAACCGACCAGCTGCTTGGAAGCTTCGTCAACGTAGCCGAAGGGAACAACGGAGTCCTTCACGCCGCACACCAGTTTGCCGCGAGTCTTGATTTCGTCAATCTTGCCGGCGAAGGCAACTGCGCTGGAGAAAACCAGACAAAGAGCCACTGCGATCAGTACAAAACGTTTCATGCCTAAACTCCCTCACGAGTAAGCTGTTACGGACGTGCACAATGCACTGCCCAGTCCATGCCAGTATCCTAAAGAATTTCCTTGAGGAAAGCCTTTGTACGTTCGTGCTGGGGATTGGTGAAGAAGTGCTCGGGGGTGCCCTCCTCTACTATCGCGCCACCATCCATGAAGATGACCCTGTCTGCCACTTCGCGTGCAAAACCCATTTCATGGGTCACGCAGAGCATGGTCATGCCGTCGCGGGCAAGATCCTTCATGGCGTTGAGCACTTCGTTGATCATTTCGGGGTCAAGGGCCGAGGTCGGCTCGTCAAAGAGCATCACCTTGGGCTTCATGGCCAGCGCACGGGCAATGGCCACACGCTGCTGCTGGCCGCCGGAAAGTTCCACGGGATATTTTTTGGCCTGATCATGAATGCCCACGCGGGCCAGCAGTTCCATGGCAATGGTTTCTGCCTGACTCTTGGGCATCTTTCGGACCTTGGTGGGAGCAAGGGTAACGTTATCCAGCACGGAAAGGTGCGGATAGAGGTTGAACTGCTGGAAGACCATGCCTACTTCCGTGCGCAGCTCGTTCACATTTACATCCTTGTCATGGATGTTCTTGCCTTCAAGAAGGATTTCGCCCTTCTGAATCTCTTCAAGACGGTTGATACAGCGGATAAAGGTGGATTTGCCTGAACCGGAGGGACCACAGATGACCAGCACCTCGCCCTTCTCCACGCTCTGGCTTACATTTTTGAGAACGTGAAAATCACCGTACCACTTATGAATATCCTTAATCTCGATCATCGCCATGACAAAGCTACCTATACATTCCTCTAATCAGGTGTCCTGCCGCAAAATACGGAGGACAGATGCATGAACCCGGAACCGTTGCAACGAAAAAGAATCTGCGCAACTCCGCACAGTTTTCGTTTGGCGACAACAGCTGCTCTCAGAACAGCCGAAATCTTCATTTTCCGGTGACAAATCAGTGGAGTTTGAGCGTTTTTGTAGACAAGGGCAGGCAAGGCTGTCAAGACAAACATTTTACACAAATGTCAAATCCGTTTTCTTACAGCATGTTATAAACCAAAACGCCAAATCTAATCGCAGACATGAACAAGCCGAAACTCGTGCCAATTCTGCTCCAGCCCCTGACTGAGTGAGCGTTCAAAAAATAACAGAAAAATTGAATTCCTCAGAAAGAGGATGTTCCGATGCGTAATTTCTGCAACCGGGAACCGGAATTTTACAAAAATACGAAAAGAGAGTGTTTCCAACTGCAACCACGCAGCGGGGAACACTCCTTTTTCCGGAACATATACCACAGAGCCTAGGTGTAGGAATCTATGACCGTTCCCTTTCCGGTATAGGCGGCGCTGAGCACATCCTTGCCGAACTGGTAGGTCTGCTCCATGCCTGACTGTGCTCTGTGCCTGCCGGTTTCTCCGGCGTTCATGTAGTCCAGCGTCTTGCTCACGACAGCAGCGCCAAAGGTCTGCTTGTCAAAAGCCGCAGGACCGGAGCCCGTGTTGTTCATGGTGTCCAGCGTCTTTGTGACCACTGCGGCACCAAAGGTCTGGCGGTCTGTAATGCCGCCCATGGATGTCATGTCGTTCATGGTCTCCCCTCCTTGATCGAGCATGAGGCGTACTCTTACAATAATCATTGTTACGGCAAATCATAACACTTGAACAGACTTGGAATATAAAAAATCACACGTCCGGCAAGTGTGCTCAGACAGACTGCATACAATCCGCATTGCATAAAGGCAGATCATGCACGTGCGGGCTGCGTACAGGACATAAAAAAAGGGCGCCCCGAGGGGCGCCCTTCATACATCTCATTATCCGGCCTTTTAGGCGCGGGCTGCAAGCAACTCTTCAAGAGCCGCGGCAAAGGTATCAATATCTTCCTTGGCAATGATCAGCGGCGGCACAAGACGCAGAACGCGTTCCTGCGTCAGGTTGAGCACGAAGCCCTGCGCCATCAGTGCCTTCCAGATATCCTGACCGGGGAAAGCCAGCACCACGCCGATCATCAGGCCCATGCCGCGCACTTCGGCAATGGTGCCGGGGTGGCGTTCCGCAATGCCCCTGAACAGCCCCATGGCGTAGTCCCCCAGTTCGGCGGCACGCTTGTCGAGCTTTTCATCGCACATGATGTCGATAACCTTGGCGGCAACGGCAGACATGGTAGCACCGGCACCAAAGGTGGTGGCATGGCTGCCGGGCTCGAAGCCGCGTGCAACCTCATCCGTGGTCATCATGGCGCCCATGGGCAGACCGTTGGCAAGCGCCTTGGCAGAGGTAGCCACATCAGGCTCCAGCCCGAAGTGCTGGAAGGCCCAGAACTTGCCGGTACGGCACAGGCCGGTCTGAATCTCGTCCACCATGAACAGCACACCGCGTTCGCGGCAAAGCTGCTGAATGCCCTTGGCGAATTCGGCAGTCATGGGGCGCACACCGCCCTCACCCTGCACAATCTCGACCAGCACCCCCGCAGTCTGGGGGCCCATAGCTTCTGCCAGCGCTTCCAGATTGCCCCACTCCACCTGACGGAATCCGGTGGGAATGGGGGCAAAACCGTCCTGAAACTTGGCCTGTCCCGTGGCAGCCACGGTGGCAAGGGTACGGCCATGGAATGCACCGGTAAAGGTGATGATCTCACCTGCAACACGCCCCTTCACACGCTGGGCGTAGCGACGGGCAATCTTGATGGCGGCTTCGTTAGCCTCTGCACCGGAGTTGCAGAAGAACACCTTGGTAAAGTGGTTGGTGGCAAGCAGCTTTTCGGCAAGCACGAGCTGCTCTTCCTGATAAAACAGGTTGCTCACGTGTACCAGCTTGCGGGCCTGTTCTGCGGCCACTTCAGCCAGTTCGGGACGGCAGTGTCCCACGTTGGTCACGGCTATGCCGGCGAGCAGGTCAATGTATTCCCGGCCGTCAAAATCGTACAGACGGGCCCCGAGGGCAGACTTCACTGCAAGGGGGTAACGCCCGTAAGTGCGGCACAACAACGCTTCTTCACGTTTTTTGAGGGCGTCAAAGGTATCGCTCATGATCAATATCCTGCTGGCCGTTACGCTTTACGTAAATCGGGTAACAAATCAGTTGGAAAGGTGAACCGCTCCGCAGCGGACGGCAACTGCATGCCTTTATCGGGCAGGCTCTGCCGCCTGCGGCTACATGGCTCCGGTATGTCCAAAACCTCCGGCACCGCGCTGGGTATCGCCGAGCTCCTCCGCCACCGTTATATCCGCCTGATAGAAAGGCTGGAACACGAGTTGCGCTATGCGCTCCCCTCGGGTGACAGTGCGCTCTTCGCCGGATGTGTTCAGCAACGAAACGATGATTTCTCCGCGATAGTCGGGGTCGATAACACCAACGCCCTGACTCACGGTCAATCCGCGCTTCGTGCCGAGGCCGCTTCGCGAGTACACGAATCCCGCTACATTGAGCACAGCAGGCTCAATGGCGACACCCACGGGAATGGCGTGTCGTCCTCCGGGCGGGATCGTGATTGTCTCCTCGTCGAAACAGGCGCGCAAGTCCAAACCGGCCGACCACGGCGTGGCATAGGCTAATCCGCTTCCGGACGGGCCTTCGCCTTCACCGGCATACACACCCTGCGCATCCCTGAGGAAGCGCACCCGGACACCGATTCGGCCCGGCGCGGCGTGTCTGCAAGTTTCGCTTGTCACTACCTTTCTCCTGTGTAACATTGTATCATTACATAACTTGCCCTGTCTGCGACAGGGGCGGGCTCCTGCTCTCCGAACGCTCCGTAAAACCGGAACGGACGGTCGAACCTTGATATGCCAGACGGATGTGCAAGTAAAGGGATGTCACAGGATTGCCGCAGGTTGCCGATACAAGCAAAATATCTCATTGATTGAACAGCAGGACGCGTTATTATTCCGCGAGCCGATACCGATCCGCCCATGCGGAACGGACTGTGACAAGTCATCTTCGCCAGCCAATATGGAGGGTAGCGAATGCAACCGCTCAAGGTCTTCAGTGTCATTCCCCGTCTGCCGGAAAACCTGCACGGACTCTGGGAGCTCGCGTACAATCTGTGGTTTTCGTGGAACGGTGAAATAGAAAGCCTGTTCGCCCAGATAGACCAGACCCTGTGGCGGGAGACGGAAAAAAACCCCGTGCGGTTTCTGAACAAGCTGCCGCAGGGCACGCTCCGCGAACTCGCAAGGGATGATTTTTATATCCAGCGCCTGAACGAGGCAGTGCAGAAGGCCAGAAACTACCTTTCCCGCCCTTCGTCCGTACTGTTCAAGGAAGCCTCGCAGGCCAACCCCGCGCTCGTCTATTTCAGCTTCGAGTTCGGCATATCCTCGTGCCTGCCCATCTATTCCGGCGGTCTCGGCATTCTTGCGGGCGACCATCTCAAATCTGCAAGCGACCTGAACATACCTCTCGTAGGTGTGGGGCTGGCCTACAAGCAGGGCTATTTCCGGCAGTACCTCACGCCCGACGGCTGGCAGCAGGAACGCTACCCGGATTACGACTTTGAGCAAATGCCCATACAGCGCGCCCTCACGCCGGAAGGCCAACCGGCCTGCTTCATGCTCGACGTGGGCGGACGCCCCCTTGAAGTGCAGATATGGAAGGCCCAGATAGGCCGCATTACCCTGTATCTTCTCGATACCAACACGGCCCACAATCCGCAGGAATTCAAGGCGCTCACCTCCCGTCTGTACGGCGGCGACCTTGAGATGCGCATCCAGCAGGAAATTCTGCTCGGCATAGGCGGCATGCGTGCGCTGGAAGTACTCGGCCTGTTCCCCAAGGTCATTCACATGAACGAGGGACACTCCGCCTTCGCCGGCCTGCAGCGTCTGCGCAGCTTCATGCAGCAAGGGCTTTCCTTCGAGGCGGCGCAGGAAGTAGCGGCATCAAGCTCCATCTTCACCACCCACACGCCTGTCCCCGCCGGCAACGACCGCTTCCCCATGGAAATGATGCGTCGTTACTTCGAGGGATATGCACGGGAAATCGGCCTTGCTTTCAAGGTATTCATGGCCCTTGGCCGCGAAAACCCCTTCAACGACAGCGAAGATTTCTGCATGACCGTGCTGGCGCTCAAGCTTTCCCGGTTCAGCAACGGGGTTTCCAAACTGCACGGCTACGTCTCGCGCAACATGTGGAAGCAGGTATGGACGCAGTATCCCGTAGAGGACGTGCCCATTGGCGCGCTGACCAACGGAGTGCACGCCCCCACATGGGTTGCAGAGGACATCGGCCAGCTCAACGACCGCTATCTCGGCTCCAACTGGCGCGAAGACCCGGACTGCACCCGCACATGGGGGCAGGCAGTGAATATTCCCGATGCCGAACTCTGGCGCACGCACGAACGTCTGCGCGCACGCCTCATAGACTTTGCCCGCATGCGCCTGCGCAAGCAGCTCGAAGCACAGGGCGCACGCCGCAAGGAACTGCAGCATGCAGATGAAGTGCTGAATCCCGAGGCACTCACCATCGGCTTTGCACGCCGCTTTGCCACGTACAAGCGCGCCAACCTGCTGCTCAAGGAACAGGAAAAGCTGCTGCGGCTCATCGCCGACAAGAAACGGCCCATCCAGTTCATTTTTGCCGGCAAGGCACACCCTGCCGACAATGGCGGCAAGCAGCTCATCAAAGATCTCATAACCCTGTGCCGTTCGCAGGAATGCCGCTTCAACATGGTCTTCATAGAAGACTATGACATGGAAGTGGCCCAGCACATGATCTCCGGCTGCGACGTGTGGCTCAACAACCCGCGCCGCCCGCTGGAAGCCTGCGGAACCAGCGGCATGAAGGCCATGCTCAACGGCGTGCTGCAGTTCAGCACGCTGGATGGCTGGTGGGATGAAGCCTACAAGCCCGACAACAGTCTCGGCTGGGCCATAGGCAAGGGCGAGGAATACAGCGACCCGGATTATCAGGATTTCGTGGAAATCCAGACCCTCTACAATGTGCTGGAAAACGAAATCGTTCCCGAATTCTACGACCGAGGTCACGGCGGACTGCCCAGAGCATGGATACGCCGCATGAAACAGGCATTCGTGGAGCTGGGGCCGGTCTTCAACTCGCACCGCATGGTGACGAATTACGTGCACCAGACCTATGTGCCTGCCTATGAAAACTACCTGCGCCTGAGCGATAACGGCTTTGCCGCCGCACGGGAACTGGCTGCATGGCGCATGGACATGATGACCAAGTGGAGTTCCGTGGAAATCCGCAACGTGCAGACCGTGGATGCTCCCAACCTCTATGTGAATGAAAAGCTGGTCATAGAGGCAGACATCCACCTCAACGGGCTGCCGCCGGAACACATTCTCGTGGAATCGTACTTCGGGCCGGTCAAGCAGGACGGCAGCTTCGCCTCACGCGAAATTGCCCCCATGTCACCCGTTTCCGACGTGCAGGACGGCTGGGTGCGGTACCGTGGCGAGGCAACTCCGCCGGAAGCCGGACGCTTCGGCTACACGGTCCGGGCGGTGCCGGCACATCCTCACCTTCTGGACCCCCACTCGCTCGGCCTCATTCGCTGGGCGCAGCCGTAGACATAATCTTGATGCAGGGCGCTCAGGCGCCCTGCACTTCACCTGTAGCACCAAGCCGAACTCAAGCGGCAACAACGGCAATGCCATGCTGAAACGGATCGGATCATGCCTGCTCTGTGCCTGTTTTCTGGTATACGCCTGCACCATTGCCCGAGCGGAACCCCGCCACGCCAAGGAACCGGAACATGCCGGGCACCCGCAGGGGTACACCGCATCCCTGACCAGCTACACGCAGCTACCTGCCCACCCGCCCGCGCCCGGAACCCTGCGCTTTGCCACCCTTGAATGGCCACCATACATCTCGTCCGAACTGCCCGGTCTGGGATATGTTGCCGATGTACTGCGCGAGGTTTTTCTGCCTGCAGGCTACTCCGTGGAACTTGTCTTCCTGCCGTGGAAACGTGCACTGAGCTACATGTCCCGCAAGGATATCGCAGGCTACCTTCCCGAATATTACGACCCGGCCACCACCAAAGCACGATGCGTCTATTCCGCCCCGTTCCCCGGCGGCCCGCTCGCCTTCATGCACCGCACCACGACCCCTGTCCTCTTTTCCTCGGTTGAAGACCTGAAGCCGTACCGTACAGGGATTGTGGCGGGCTATATCAATTTCAAGGAATTCGACGACGCGCACGACCTGCAAAAGGACCCTTCTCCTGACGATCTCACCAATCTCAGAAAACTGCTCATGGGCAGGGTGGATATCATCATCGGCGACCCGGTCACTGTCATGTATCTCTATCGCACCCACATATCGGAAAAAGGCTCCGAACTCGGCATACAGCAACCGTATATCGAGACCAAGACGCTTCATATCTGTTTCAACACCATACACAACGAATTCAAGACCATTCTTCCATTGTTCAACAGCAGGCTGAAGGAGCTTGAGCGCTCAGGCAGACTTGAAGAACTGCACAACAAGCTCATGCGGACCTACCTGCCGCCTGCCGGGGACACCGGGGCGGGTACCATGCCAAACAATACGGCAGGCAACACGACTGGCAACACGGCTGGCAGCATGGCAGTCACCGCGCCGCGCCAATAGCTACATGGCCGGGCAGGTATTGAGACTGACACACGCTACAAGCCCGGCACAACCGGCAAGACTGGCATGCCTGACACAACCGGCATGCCTACGCAGTCAATACGCTCGACACGCAATTTCCTTGCCTTCGCAGGTCCGATGGTCTACCAGAAAGCCCAATTCCATGCAGGAGGCTTACGTGTCCGAAACTTCTCTTTCCATCTCCAGAGTAGCCATCGTGGGCGGCGGTCTTGCCGGTTGCGAATGCGCCCGCAAACTGTCGCAGGCCGGAATATCCGTCACGCTTTTCGAAATGAAACCCGAACGGTTCTCCCCTGCCCACCAGATGGAAGGGCTGGCCGAACTCGTCTGCTCCAACTCGCTGCGTTCTGACCAACTGGAATCCGGCGTGGGCCTGCTCAAGCAGGAAATGCGCGAACTCGGCAGCCTTGTCATGGAAGCAGCCGAGGCAACCCGCGTTCCCGCCGGCAAGGCACTTGCCGTGGACCGCGAAAAATTCAGCGCCTATGTCACGAACGTTATTGAAAATGACGCCAACATCACACTCGTGCGTAAGGAAATTCCCGGCCTTGACGCACCGGAGTTGGCCGGATTCGATGCCGTTGTCATCGCGGCCGGTCCTCTTGCCAGCGAGGGACTCGGCGCATCCATAGCCGAAGCCGTGGGCAGCACGCACCTGTATTTCTACGATGCCATTGCTCCCATCATCAGCGCCGATTCCATAGACATGACCAAGGCATTCTGGGGTTCGCGCTACCTGCCCGACGACAAGGACTATTTGAACTGCCCCATGTCGCGGGACGAATATTTCGCATTTCATGCCGCGCTGATCGCCGGAGAAAAGGCACCTACCAAGGATTTTGAAAAAGAAATCCACTTCGAAGGCTGCATGCCCATCGAAGCGCTTGCAGAACGCGGTGAAATGACACTGGCCTTCGGTCCCTTCAAGCCTGTCGGCTTTACGGACCCCGCAACGGGCAACCGCCCCTTTGCCATTGTGCAGCTTCGCACCGAAGACCTGAACAAATCCATGTTCAACCTTGTGGGTTGCCAGACCAAGCTGAAGTACGGCGAGCAGGACCGGATATTCCGCATGATTCCCGGCCTTGAAAACGCCGAGTTCGTCCGCTACGGCAGTGTGCACCGCAACACCTATGTCAACGCCCCCAAAACGCTTAATGCCGACCTTTCGCTCAAATCCCGTCCGAACGTTTTTCTGGCCGGTCAGATTACCGGGGTGGAAGGCTATGTGGAATCCGCAGCCTGCGGCATGTGGCTGGGCATCATTCTCGCTGCCAAAGCACGGGGAGCCGAAGTGGAAACGCCCCCGGTGGAAACCTGCCTCGGCGGCCTGCTCAACCACCTGCGCACGGAGCAGAAGAACTTTCAGCCTTCCAACGTGCAGTTCGGCCTGATGCCCGAACTGGGCATGCGGGCAAAAAAGAAAGACAGAAAGGCCCTCTACGCTGAACGGGCCAGAAACCGTTTCGCCGAATGGTTCGAAACGGTCCGCGAAAAGCTGTAACAGCACAAGGCGCCGGAGTTGAAACTCCGGCGCCTTTTTTCCTTCCAACTCATTCTTTCGCCAACATTTGTTTGCATTTATAGTGCAAACTTCCATTTTCAGTGCTATGGAAAGTTATCACCTATTGTGATCATGGCATGATCGAAAAACCTTACCTTTCATCATGTTATGACGGTGACATATTTCTGCACGGTAATTGCATTTGGCCACGGCTCATATGCCCTACGCAGCACCGCAGACAAGAGTGCGCAAAGGGCGCTGATTACGAGGCGAAAATAACGGATATTGCAACAACAGTTCATAACCGTAAAAAAACCGCCAAAATCTGTATCAAGGAGAAATGGCCTATGATTAACACCCCATAGCCCTTAACTGTGTTGGGCAACCGTTCGAGTGGCATTGTGTGACCTGTTTTTTGGAATCGCGTTGCGACGGTGTGGGTGCGTAGCGCCCGCCGGACAGCTGGTTGTGTAACATGGGAGGAGACGTACATGTCTCAGGATTCGAATATTGTTGTCGACAAGGGCAAATCTTCCTTCGCGGACCTCTGGACCAAGGAAGACTACTGGGCCATCTGGCTCGGTTTCATTCTTATTATCACCGCTTTCTTCCTCTATTTCAATTTTACCCCCACCCAGGAATTCAAGGACCAGATAGCCCAGCAGAATGCCGCAATGGAAACGGAAGCTGCCAAGGCACCGTTCAAGACCATTGCCTGGTACAAGGCTAAGGAAGCCAAGAGCAAGCTCAAGGCTTCTGACGGCGGCGTGGGCAAGTTCATCAAGCACTGGACCGCAAGTCCGGGTTCCTGGAGCTCCAATCCTGTTGAAGCCTTCATCCTTTCCAAGGAACGGGCAGACGCAAAGAACGAAGCAGCAAAGCCCAAGTATGAAGAAGCCAAGGCCAAGACCGAAAGCGCGTTCGCTCTTGCCCAGGCTGCCGAAACTGCCGCTGCCGCTGCCTCTTTCCAGAACGTTGCCCTGAATGACGAAGCCAAGGCCCAGATCGAGGCATGGCACGCACTCAAGAAGAAGGAAAGTGACGTCAAGAAAAAGGTATCCAACAAGCCTTACAACCGCATTCCCACCCTTATTGGGCTCTGCATTGCTCTGGCATTGTTCTTCAGCATCGGCATGAAGTTCATGGGCAAGGATACCTTCGGCTTCATGCAGGGCTTCCTGTTTGTGTTCGGCGTTGCAACCCTCGCCTACATGATGGGCGGCCAGTCCGTAGCCAAGCAATATGGTGTGGGTGCGGAAGCCTGGGGCGTCATCATCGGCATGCTCATCGCCAACACCATCGGTACTCCCGCCATAGCAAAGAAGGCCTGCGAAGTTGAATACTTCATCAAGACCGGCCTTGTTCTGCTGGGCGCGGAAGTGCTCTTCAACAAGATCGTGGCTATCGGCATTCCCGGCATCTTCGTGGCATGGGTGGTTACCCCCATCGTGCTCATCTGCACCTTCATTTTCGGTCAGAAGATACTGAAGATGCCTTCCAAGACCCTGAACATCGTCATCTCCGCGGACATGTCCGTGTGCGGTACCTCCGCAGCCATCGCCACCGCAGCAGCCTGCCGCGCCAAGAAGGAAGAGCTGACCCTGTCCATCGGTCTGTCGCTGGTGTTCACCGCCATCATGATGATCGCAATGCCCGCCTTCATCAAGGCCGTGGGCATTCCGGAAGTCCTCGGCGGCGCATGGATGGGTGGTACCATTGACGCCACCGGTGCAGTTGCAGCCGCAGGTGCCTTCCTCGGTGAAAAGGCCCTGTACGTTGCCGCCACCATCAAGATGATCCAGAACGTGCTCATCGGCGTTACCGCATTCGGCGTTGCCGTATACTGGTGCACCAAGGTTGAGTGCGAAGCCGGCAAGAGCGTCGGCTGGATGGAAATCTGGCACCGCTTCCCCAAGTTCGTGCTCGGCTTCCTTTCCGCATCCATCCTGTTCTCGATGATTGACGGCAGCCTCGGCGGCGACATGGGGTACACCATGATCGACAACGGCGTAGTACGCGGCTTTACCCGCGAGTTCCGTGAATGGTTCTTCGCACTTTCGTTTGCGGCCATCGGTCTTGCGACCAACTTCCGCGAACTGGCCCACTACTTCAAGGGCGGCAAGCCGCTGGTACTGTACGTGTGCGGTCAGTCTTTCAACCTGGCCCTGACCTTGCTTATGGCCTACATCATGTTCTACCTGGTGTTCCCCGAAATCACTGCACAGATCTAACCATACACGTGCATTGACAAAAAAATGGGAGGCTTCGGCCTCCCTTTCTTTTTTTGCAAGTACCGCAGAATATTTCTAACGCGGTTGTCAGACCAATTCTATCGACATACACATACGCCATGCATATCCAACTGGCGTGTTCATCTGACGATATCGTCTCCTTTGTCTCTCACAGGCTGTCCAAAGCTGGTGAGCCTCTTTCCGTCATCCATCAACCTGACGCGCTGACGGAGCTCGCGCAGCATCAGAGCGAGGACCATAATCCCGTTCTGGTTCTGGACCTCGAATTCGTCCATGCGCCCGTCATGCTGGATATGCTGCGACAGTCGCCCCAACTGTGCCGTATACCACTGGTCGTGCTGGTCAACAGCAAGCATGTGGAAGAACACGAGCCCGCCACCCCGCCCCATGCGGTGCGTGTGCGCAAGCCCTTCTGCATCAATGCCGTATATCAGGCCATACGCCGTTCCAAACGCGCCATTCAGGGGCTGCCCAACGAAGTGCTGCAGGCGGGTGACATCCAGCTTGCCACCTCCAGCGGTGCCGCCTTCAAAGCCGGACGCTCGTTGCGCACGCACCCCAGAGAGACCCTGCTGCTCGAAAGCTTCATGCGTTCTCCTGGCGAGGTGCTCAGCCGCGAATATATCCTGGACAACTTCTTCGACTACACCGCCCATCCGCGTCCGAACCTTGTGGATGTTCTGGCCTGCAGGCTGCGCAACCGGCTGCACAGCGGAACGGACAAAACCATATTGCATACGGTTCGCGGACAGGGGTACATGTTCAAGCCCTAAGTCTCTTCCTTTCGTAAGAAAAATCACCGATCGCACTTTCCTTGGCTTGCCTTTCAAGGCAAAATACAGCACGTTTCGCATGCGCCGCGCCTGACGCGCGACCCGACGAACACGACAAGATACAAGGATTCCATCGTGCGATATCAGAATATGCAGCAGTTGCTGGAAGATCTGGAAAAGACCGGCCAGCTCGTCAAGGTGACGGAAGAGGTTGATCCCTATCTCGAAGTTGCGGAAATTCAGCGGCGCGCCTACCGTGCGCAGGCTCCCGCCATACTCTTCACCCGCGTCAAGGGCACACCTTTTCCCATGGTGTGCAACGTGTTCGGCACGCTTGAACGCACACGCTGGATTTTCCGCGATTCACTCCGCGCGCTGGAAGGCGTGTTCAAACTCAAAATCGATCCCTTCGACTTTTTCAAGCAGCCTTGGCGCTATGCCGGTGCTCCACGCGCGCTCTGGTCCACCCTGCCCAAGAAGGTGAAGACCGGGCCTGTCATGGCCAACACCACCACGGTTACCAGACTGCCTCAGTTGCATTCGTGGCCCATGGACGGCGGCGGCTATGTGACCCTGCCGCAGGTCTACACGGAAAGCCCCGACAATCCGGGCTTCATGAAGTCCAACATCGGCATGTACCGCGTGCAGCTGACCGGCCCGAGCTTTATTCCCGACAAGGAAGTGGGCCTGCACTACCAGATCCATCGCGGCATAGGCTACCATCACGCAGAGGCACTGCGACGCGGCGAGCCGCTCAAGGTAAACGTCTTTGTGGGCGGTCCGCCCGCCATGACCATGGCTGCCATCATGCCGCTGCCGGAAGGCATTGCCGAAATTCTGTTCGGAGGCGCACTGGCTGGTTTCCGCATTCCCATGGTCACCCGCAAAGGCGAGCTGCCCATTCTTGCGGAAGCAGACTTCTGTATCTGCGGCACGGTCTACCCCGGCGAACAGAAGCCGGAAGGCCCCTTCGGCGATCACCTTGGCTACTACAGCCTTGCCCACGATTTCCCGCTCATGCGGGTAGATACGGTATACCACCGCGACGGCGCCGTATGGCCTTTCACCACGGTGGGCCGCCCCCCGCAGGAAGACACGGTGTTCGGCACCTTCATCCACGAACTGACCGCAGAACTTGTACCCACCGTGTTTAACGGCGTGCGGGAAGTGCATGCCGTGGATCAGGCAGGGGTGCACCCGCTGCTGCTCGCCATTGGCAGCGAACGCTACGTGCCCTATGCGCAGGAACGCCAGCCACAGGAACTGATAACCTGCGGGCTTTCGCTGCTCGGCAACACCCAGACCTCCCTTTCAAAATACGTGATCATTGCAGCGCATGAGGACAACCCCATGCTGCATACGCACAACTTCCGCGAATTCCTCACTCACATGCTGGAACGAACGGACTTCGAAAGAGACCTGCACTTCGTCACCCGCACGACCATTGATACGCTGGATTACACAGGCATTAGCCTGAATCAGGGGTCCAAGCTTATCTGGGCGGCATGTGGTCCGAAGAAACGCTCCCTGCAGGATACCCTGCCCTCGGGTCTTACACTGCCGGAAGGCTTCTCAGCTCCCCGCATTTTCGCACCTGGTGTCGTGGTGCTACAGGGTCCCAAGCACACTGCAGCGCGGGACGAGCACGATACCGCCATGTTTGCGCTGGCCGAGCACCTGCAGAACCTGTCTGCGGACCTGTCTTCGCTGCCGCTCTTCGTGGTGGCGGACGATGCCGACTTCACCGCTGCCAACTGGGACAATTTTCTGTGGGTCACCTTCACCCGTTCAGACCCCGCCACGGACATGTACGGGGCAGGTGCCTTCACCCACTGCAAGCACTGGGGCTGCAAGGGACCTGTCATCATCGACGCCCGGCTCAAATCCTTCCATGCCCCTGCGCTGGAAGAAGACCCCGCCATCACGGCCCGGGTGGACAAACTTGCCGCCAAGGGCGGATGTCTGCACGGCATTCTGTAACCCAGCTATGTCATACCAGATATAATCGAAGGCGGCTCAAGGGCCGCCTTCTTCTTCCGCCGGAAGACGTAAATATAACATCCATGCCCCTTGCGCCGTGGTAAGAATAAAGTCCTCCCCGTCGGAAACGCGGGGCCTGCCTTCCCGGTGCATCGACGAGCCTTTCAAGGGAACAGTTTTTGCTTATTTTTCTTATTCTGACGAGACGTCTCGGAACCGAAGCCTGTTCGTCACAGTCCCCGGATATGTGCCAGACAAGCAACCTTTTCTCACGGAGTGCATCATGAGCCAAAGTGTTACGGGATCACACATCAGGCCCGGTACTCATCCGCACGCCAGCTATCCTTCAACGGGCAGCAGCGAGGTACGGACAACCGACGATAACGCGTTTGCCCTGTTTGCACACAAAATGACCGAGCACGGCCTGCCGCACCAGCTCGTCGCACTTTTCGGGGCATATTACGACGAGATCGTACGCCAGCACACCGGCTTGATCCCCGACGAGACCATCTGCCCGGTCGGGTCCGAAGACCTGCCCTGCATATCGTCGCTGGAACGCTACGCAGAACGGGGCATGCAGGAAACGGAACACGCCGTGGTCATCAAGCTCAATGGCGGGCTTGGCACCAGCATGGGCATGACCTACGCAAAATCCCTCATCACGGTACGCGACGGGCAGTCTTTTCTGGAGATCATCGTCCGGCAGACCCGCGCCCTGACGCAGCTGTGCGGAAAAGATGTTCCGCTGGCGCTCATGAACAGCTTCAGCACCGACGCCGACACGGCAGACGCCCTGCGCAAACTCGATGCGGAAGACATGATTCCCAACTGCTTCATGCAGCACAAATTTCCCAAGGTTGACCGCACTACCCTGCTTCCGGCCGAATATCCGGAGAGCCGCGGGCATGAATGGAATCCGCCCGGGCACGGCGACCTGTATTCCGCCCTTGCGCTTTCCGGCCTGCTCGACAAGCTGCTAAAGGCAGGCAGGCGCTACGCGTTCATCTCGAACTCGGACAACCTTGGTGCCACGCTGGATACACGCATTCTCGGCTACATCGCCGAAGAGGGCATTCCCTTCCTTATGGAAGCGGCACCGCGTACGGTTTCCGACCGCAAAGGCGGACACCTTGCCCGCATGCCCGAAGGCGGACTCATCCTGCGCGAGCTGGCCCAATGCCCCTCTGACGATCTGGATAAATTTCAGGATATCGAACGATACGGCCTGTTCAATACCAACAACATATGGGTAGACCTGAAAGCGCTTCGCAACCACATACGCCGCCACGGCCTGCTCAAGCTGCCCATCATCCTGAACCCCAAGACCGTGAACCCGCGCGACCAGCACTCGGCCAAGGTCTTTCAGGTGGAAAGCGCAATGGGGGCAGCCATTTCATGCTTCCCCGGAGCGCAGGCCATTGTCACTTCGCGTGACAGGTTCCTGCCCGTAAAGATGTGCTCGGACCTGCTTGCCGTCATGTCCGACTGCTTTGTCATGCGCAAGGATGCCACGCTCATTCCGAACCCGGCGCGCCTGCTTCCGCCCATCGTCATTGATCTGGACAAAGCCTATTACGGCAGCATCGACAAGCTGGAAGAGCGTTTCCCCAACGGGGCCCCCAAACTTGCCGCGTGCCGTTCCCTTACGGTGCAGGGCGATGTGGTCTTCGGCAGGGACATTGTCATCACCGGCGACGTGGTCATCCGCAACTTCTCTGCCCTGCCGGTACGACTTCCTTCCGGAATGCACATAGATCACGACATCACCATAGAATAACAACACGTTTTCCCATTGATAAAGGGCCCTTCCGTTCTGCGGATGGGCCCTTTGCCGTATACTGTCATGTATGCCGTGTAGACTATCTTAATACAATTTTGATGATGAATGTGATACGTAGTCTAGATACTTTCTTGAGTATCAACAAAATTTGGTGTAGCCTTTGGTCCAAATACCATGACCCTCGGGGGGACATGGGGGAAAAATTCTCAAGAATTTCCTACCCATAAGCGTGGGGACCAGCGAATGCCACAAGTAGCTGCACGGATCACCATCGATCAGGAGTAGTGGCTTAAAGATTATTTCCGCACCAAAAGTGCCGGAGCGGAATTCATCCTGCCTTGGGCGGTGGATACCTTTTTCCGCGCCACCATGCAGATCAAAAGCCAGTTTTCAGCTCCTGAACTCAAGACCATTGTCGAAGCCCACAAGGACATGAAACTCCTGCCCGAGAACACGCGGCTGGATTATCTTCTGCTGCGCACACGCGATGCGTGTGAGGTGCAGAACATCCATGTGAAGCACGGTGCCAGCAAGGCAAGCCTTGAGGCCAAGCTCAAAAGGCTGGACGACACACAGGCAACCGCCCTCATGGTCTGGGCTGCGGCTTTCTGGGTGAGCAAGAACTGCTCCGCCGAAAGTATGGACGAATACATCAAGCAGTACTGAAGCTGGTCTAATAGCTGAACTATTAGCTGAATTGCATTGCCCCTCACTGCAATACCATGACACTAAAAAACCCCGCCTATCGGCGGGGTTTTTAAATTAATGACAAACCCTCGTATTCAATAAAGCCACATCCTCATTAAGCCGGAACAGGGGTCCCGAAAACGGATTGGCATCACTTATACGAGGTGCAGGAACGTTAGGTTCCTGCCCGGCGGAGTCCAAAATACCGGAACGACCTTCGGCAGCAGCCCTCAATGGCAGGGTTTTTGTCTTTCATTCTCCGATCCGGTCAAGGCTTGAAAAAGCGCAAACGCAGAGCGTTGGACACCACGGATACAGAACTCAGCGCCATGGCACCACCGGCTATCATGGGAGAAAGCGTGGGCCCGTCAAACAGGGCGTAGACCAACCCCATGGCCACGGGAATACCCAACACGTTATAGCCGAATGCCCAGAACAGGTTCTGCCTGATGTTGGCCACGGTTGCCCGGCTAAGGGCAATGGCCGTGAGCACACCATCAAGGCTGCCCTTCATCAGCACAATATCCCCTGCCTCAACGGCAACGTCTATGCCTGTTCCCATGGCAATGCCCACATCAGCGCGGGCCAGTGCCGGTGCATCATTAATGCCGTCACCCACCATGCCTACCACCCGGCCTTCGGCTTGCAGAGATGCCACAGTGCCATCCTTCTGGTCGGGCATGACCTCGGCAATCACCTGCTCAATACCGGCCTGCGCCGCAACGGCCTTGGCCGTGCGCATGTTGTCACCGGTGAGCATGACAACGGAAATCCCCATATCGCCAAGCCTGCGAACCATATCGGGCGCTTCGTCCTTGAGCCTGTCAGCAATGGCGAGAATGGCCACTACCTTGGCCGCTCCTGCTTCCGCTTTGGCGTCAAGCACGGAAACGAGCAACGGGGTACGCCCCTGTTCCGCCTGCGCTGCCATGAGCTCTTCTACCTTGCCGGTTTGCGCTGCATCCGCACCGGAAGCACTATCAGCCAGCACGAATCCGGCATTGCCGATGCGCACCAGCATGCCGTCTACAACACCCTGCACGCCCTTGCCTGTCACGGACTGGAAGTCCTGCACGGGGGTGGATACCGCCCCGCGCGCAACAGCGCCATGTACCACAGCCTCGGCAAGCGGATGCTCCGACACGGCTTCAAGCGATGCGGCCAGATGCAGCACCTGCGTTTCCGGCAGATCGTCAAGCATCACCACATCCACCAACTCAGGCTTGCCCACGGTGAGCGTGCCTGTCTTGTCGAACACCAGCGTATCCACGGAACCGGCAGCCTCCAGCGCTGCCCCGTTCTTGATAAGCACGCCGAACTGTGCGCCACGCCCTGTGCCCACCATGATGGACGTAGGCGTGGCAAGCCCCATGGCGCAGGGGCAGGCAATAACCATGACGGAAATGAATATGCGCAGCGCAAAGGTAAAGTCTGCACCGCTCAGATACCACGCCACGCCGGAAACAAGCGCCAGCCCCATGACCACCGGCACAAAATAGAGACTCACCCTGTCCGCAAGGTTGGCTATGGGGGCCTTGGAGCCCTGAGCATCCTGCACCAGCCGGATGATGCGGGCCAGAACCGTGTCGCCGCCGGTACGGTCCACACGTATGGTCAGGGCGCCGTTACGGTTCATGGTGCCGCCCGCCACGGTATCGCCGGCATCTTTGGAAACGGGCATGGATTCTCCGGTAAGCATGGATTCGTCCACGCTGGAGCGCCCTTCCGTCACGGTGCCGTCCACGGGAATGCGTTCCCCCGGCTTAACCAGCAGCAGGTCGCCCTTATGCACCTGTTTCACGGGTATGATCTTCTGTTCCCCGTCCTTGAGCAGGGTTGCCGTGTCCGGCGTTAGCTCCATCAACCCGCGGATGGCGTCCGAGGTATGCGCGCGGGAACGGGTTTCGAAATATTTGCCCAGCGAAACAAGGGCGATAAGCACAGCTGCGGATTCATAGTACAGGTCCATCACCAGCTGCATGCTGCGCTCGGAATGGGGCCCGAACCAGCCTATCTCCACCGTGTTCCACAGGCTGTAGACAAAGGCGGCACCCGTACCCACGGCAATGAGCGAATCCATGTTCGGTGCAAGCTGCGCGAGGTTGCGAAAGCCGATGCGATAGAAATCTCTGCCGGACCACATGACAGGCAGCACCAGCGCAAGCTGGATAAGGGCAAAGGTCAGCGGGGCATGGTGGGGAGAAATGGCCTGAGGCAGCGGCATGCCGAGCATCTCGCCCATGGAGAGCACAAGCAGCGGCAGCGCGAACATGAAGGCCGGAATGAGACGCCCGCGCATGAGCGCAAGGCGCTTCTTCGTTTCTTCCTGCTGAATTTCCCACAGTCCGCCTGCGTCGTCCTGCCCTTCGGCCACGTATTCAGCCTCGAACCCCAGTGCGGATACCCGCTGCACAATGGCGTCTATCAGCTCGCGGTGCGATACGCCCGGCTGCACGTGGATGGTGGCGGAATCCGTGGCAAGGCTGACCTCCGCAACATCCACGCCATCCATCTTTCCCACGACCTTTTCAATACGGCCGGAGCAGGCTGCGCAGTGCATACCGCGTATGCCAAACCGCAGCACATCGGATTCCGCTACCGGTGCGGGCGGCAACGCCTCAAACCCTATGGATTTTACCCGTTCCGCAATATTCTCCGCCGTAAGCAAGGCAGGATCATACCGCACATCAAGCAGTTCCGAAGCAAGATTGACGCTGGCGGTGGAAACACCTTCCATCCTGCCCACCACCTTCTCAATACGCCCGGCGCATACCGCGCAGGTCATGCCGCGCACGGGCATGCGCACGTTTTTCACTTCCGGCGCGTTGCCAGTCTGTATTTCTTGCAAAGATTTCGCCGCGTCCGAGCGGGAATCTGATAGCGTATCGGTCATATCCACATCCTATGTTTTTCCGGCCGAGGTCGGGTGAATCATGGTGCCGGGAGAGGGGCGGGCCTGCACGATAGTCGTGCCGGATTCTGACAGAGGCCACATATAGGCGATGTCTATTCTCTGCATCTCGCCTTGCGCATTGTGCCGCCACTACTTACAATAATGAATGGATACGAAAAGACAACCGTTAACCATGGAGAAAAACCATGCCCAGCATCAAAGTCAAAGGCATGACCTGCAACCACTGCAAGGCATCCGTTACCGAAGCTGTTTCCAAAATTCCCGGTGTGGACTCGGTAAATGTGGACCTGCAGAAGGGTGAAGCTTCCTGGACCGAAAAAGCACCGGTAGACGTCAAAGCCATCCGCGCTGCCATCACTGACATCGGTTTCGACGTACCCGAATAGCAGACGAACTTCGCCACATAAAAAAACGAGGCCCTGAGGCCTCGTTTTTTTATTACCTATTGAGTGGCAGTGACTACTTCAGTTTCACCCGCAGCTTGTTGCTGGCAGACTGCACGGCGTCCCAGCTGCGCGAAACAGTGCCGGGAACGTCCATGACGATGCGAACGCTCTTTTCATGGCGGGCCAGACGCACGCCGGAGACCAGGTTGTTGGCCTTGACGGAAGGTGCGGTCAGCTTTTCGAAGTTGCCGTTCAGGTCAATGACGATACGCTGGGGCTGCTTGAGCGAAAACACCTTGTAGTCAAAGGCACCGGTTGCAACTATTTCCAGCACGCCGACATTGCCGTTCACCGCAAAGGTAACCGACTGCAGTGCGTTTACCGCAGGCTTGCTTGCAACCTTGGGGGCAGCCTGCGCTACGGGCTTGGGTGCTTCGGGCTTCTTAACGGCCTCTGCCTTGGGTGCTGCCTGTGCGGCTTCCTTTTTCACCGGGGCTGCCTGCTTGGCAGTCTGAACCGGCTTTGCAACCTGCACGGGCTTTTCCTGAACAGGCTTGGCCTGAGCGGGCTTTACGGGCTCAGGACGTACAACCTGCACCTGCTGCGGAGCCTGTTTCACAACATCCGAACGGGTATCGGCTTGAGATTCGGGCCGGGAAGCAGAGCCCGGTTCTTCCACAACGGGGGCCATGGACGAACCGTCTGCCATGGAGGTCTGTCCGTTAGCGGACCCGGCAGCCATGGTGGATTCAGCCTCGGACTGGTTGCCCACGGGAATCCGCACGCCCGGTGCATCCTGCGGCACCTTGACCACCGGAGACTTCTTCAGGATGTCGGAAAACTCCGCCCCGCTCTGCGGTGCGGAAGACGGGCCGAACGCCCACTGGTTCAACACGATCAGAATCATTGCCAGCAGCACCACAGAAAGGATGAGCATGGCTATATTCTTGTTCATCTATGCCTCGTTTACGCGTTAATCACATGTCGAGCTTTGGTGCCCTGTCCACTCTGCGCTGTTTGCGGATAAACCGCAGAAAGCGTTCCGAGGGAACAAGTGACGGGTTCAATTCCAGAGACCTATGCAGATAGCGTAGAGCGTTATCGATGTCACCCAGTTCGTAATAGATGCGGGCGACATTATGGTGCGCATGTTCATCATTACGGCCCAGTTCAGCGGCCTTGAGATGATGTATGAGCGCCATATCCAAAAGCTTGCTCTTCCGCAAGCTGATGCCGAAATCCGTAAATACATGTTTGTGCGCGGCAGCCAGCCCGTCTTCTTCCACCAGCCCCTCGAACATGCCTATGGCCTTGCCCCTGTTCCCGCGTTTGAATTCCATAAGCGCCATGCCGAATATGGCACGCAGCTCCCGTTCCTTTTCCGCTGTGGCCTCGTCCGACACCGGCTCAGCGGCGCCAGTGGCTGTAGCGGCTGCGAATGCCGGAGTTGCAGGCGCGGCAGCCTGACGGCGTGCATCCCTGCCGGTGGCAACGGGCGTGCCTTCTTCTGCAGCAGATTCCGATGCAGTTCTTGGGGCAGATCGTGTGGCAGGCTTGGCCTCACCATCATCCAGCAGACCGGAAAGAAAGCCTGTATCGTCCAGATCAATGGCCTGACGCCGCACCTCACGCGACAAGCGCATGAAATCGTCACCGGACATGCTCTCTTCTTCTGCAGGCGCGGGAGAAGGCGAAGCGGTAATGCGCTCCCACCCGTCCGGTTCGGTCAGGTGAGGCTGTGAAAACGAGGGAACCACCGAAGGCTCTTCGGTGTACATGGTCTCAAGATCTTCTGCGGGGATAATGCGCTTGACCCCGGCGGGTTCAAGCGATGCGGAAAGCGGCTGCACGATGACGGTATCATCAGTATCGCCCCATACCAGCCAGTAACGCTTGCGCGTTCTGGCTGCACCGGGAGTCTGCGCCGTGCGGTCTGTTTCCCGGGAGGAATAGACGCCGCGAAAATTGTCGATTTCCAAAACGCATGCTCCCGACCGGCGCGGACTGTACGCCGGATTCTCACATCAAATCCGATAGGATGGCAACTTTCCCGATTTGTGCAGGAAAGTCAGAAACTGCTTGGATGGCACAAGCGAAGGATTAATCTTGAGTGATTTTTCCAGCCATTCCTTGCAGCTGTCATACTTGTTCTGCTCATAGAAGACGCGCGCAATGTTATGGTGCAGGTTCTCGTCCTGCGGCGCAAGCTCCAGCGCCTTGAAATAATGCTTCAAGGCCACGTCAAGCAAGCGGGTTTTTCGCAATCCCGTGCCGAACTCAGAAAACATGTGCTTGTGCTCGGGCTGCCAATCCACATCCATATCAGGGATGGAGTTAAAAATTTCCAGTGCTTTTCGCGTGTTACCCGTTCTGAAAAAGGTCAGCCCCATGCCAAAATCGGTGCGGGCCTCCGTTTCCAGCCGCTCGATCTCTTCCTTGGTTTGCTGCCGCACAGCCTGCCGGGACGGCTTTCGCTCAAGCTTTTCTTCCGGAATATCGTCAATCACCGGCTCTGCTGCAACGACTTCCATCTCCGGCATAAAATCGGTAAAGCGCTGCGGGTCCACATAAAAATCCGGCTCAAACTCGTAGCTCTTGCGAAATTCGGGAACAGGCACCACACGCGGTGTTCCGGCGGGTACCATGTTACTCGTCAGGGGCTGCACCTTGTAGGTGCCGTCCGGCAACTCCAGAGCATACCAATATTTCTTGGACATCACCTTGCGTTTGGTGGTGCCCGTACCTATCCAGCTGTTTCCCTTGGAGGAATATACTCCACCCTTCTGCATCTTCCCGCCCGCCATCAAAAGCCCCCTCGCTTCATAATCGCGTTATCCGAAATAGAAACCCCTTGTGAGAACAATCCGTACCTGCTCCCCCCAGAGCAGGAACCCAGCGCGTCTATTGTATATCACCAGAGCTGTATGTATGCAAACCCCCTTGAAAAACCGTTTACTCGCTCAACACTGTAAACGCTAACCCACTGGACGGACGTTTCTTTTTCCAGTAGGTTTCCGCCATGCATGAAATGGCAATAGCATCCAGTCTCATAGAGATAATCAAGGAAGAGCTTAACAAGCATGGTGCCACAAAGCTTGTCATGGCACGCGTTTGCCACGGCAAGCTGACCAACATCGTGCCTGAAGCACTGCAGTTTGCCTTTGAAGTGCAGACGCAGGAAACACCTCTTGCAGCCGCCACTCTGGAAATGAAAGAGATTCCGGTTACTGTGGCGTGCGGCGGTTGCGGCAAGGAATTCGTACCGGAGTATCCGGACCTGTTCTACATGCCCTGTCCCCATTGCGGCAGGGAATTCGCGCACGAGGTGCTGACCGGAAAGGAACTGTATCTGGACCACCTTGAAGCCGAGTAATGGAGCACGCTCATGGAAATTCCCGTAGTCCGCAATATTCTTGAAGCCAACGAAAAGATGGCCGAACAGCTCAGAGAGCTTTTCGCCCGTCACCGCATTCTGGTGCTCAACCTCATAAGCTCCCCCGGCGCGGGCAAGACCTCGCTTTTGGAGCGCACCCTTTCCGACCTGAAGAACGAATTCACCATGGCCGTCATCGAAGGCGACTGCCAGACCAGCAACGATGCTCGCCGTGTGGCCGCAACCGGTGCCAAGGCCGTGCAGATCAATACCGACGGCGGCTGCCACCTGAACAGCAACATGATCATGGCCGCCATCCAGAACTTCAATCTGGACGAGATTGACATCCTGTTCGTGGAAAACGTGGGCAACCTTGTCTGCCCCGTGGAATTCGACTGCGGCGAAGATTTCAAGATAGCTCTGCTCAGCGTGCCGGAAGGTGACGACAAGCCGGAAAAGTATCCCGTGCTGTTCGAAAAATCTTCCGCCATGGTGCTGAACAAAAGCGACCTGCTGCCCTATGTTGATTTTGATGTGGAACGCGCCAAGCGGTTTGCCACCCACCTCAACAAGGACATGCCCGTATTCCTCACCTCGTGCCGCACCGGCGAAGGGCTGGACGGCTGGTACAACTGGTTGCGGGAAGCCCTGAACACAAAAAGAAATTAACGAACTGCCCCCGCACACCACGGGGGCAGACTTCTTTTACGGAGCCGCCACATGTCCCTTCCCGGCAACATACCATGCGAGGCCATCATGCAGTCCATTGCGGACGGCGTGTTCACCGTGGACCGGGAGTGGAACGTCACCTTCTTCAACAAGGCGGCAGAGGCCATAACCGGCATACCCGCCTCGGAAGCCATCGGCCGTAAATGCTGGGAGGTGCTGCGCTCAAGCCTGTGCGACGGCCAGTGTGCACTGGAAGACTGCATTGCCCACTCGCGCAGCATTTCAGGTAAATCCATCTTCATCGTGCGCACGGACGGCACGCGGGTGCCCGTCTCCATCAGCGCATCTCCCTTGCGTGATGCGGCAGGTGAGCTTATCGGCGGCGTGGAAACCTTCCGCGACCTGACGGAAATCACCCTGCTGCGCAAAGAGATGGAATCCGCCTTCACCTTTGAGGACATCATCGGCAAAAGCCCCGCGCTGCGCCGCATCATGACCATCCTGCCCCAGATTGCCCAGAGCGACGCCACCGTGCTCATTACCGGCGAATCCGGCACCGGCAAGGAACGCATCGCCCGCGCCCTGCACAACATAGGCCCGAGGGAGGAAGATCCCTTCGTGGCCGTCAACTGCGGCGCACTGCCGGAAACCCTGCTGGAATCGGAACTCTTCGGCTACAAGGCAGGGGCGTTCACCGACGCCAAGCGCGACAAGGCCGGGAGATTCAAGCTGGCGCAGGAAGGTACCATTTTCCTCGACGAAATAGGCGACATCCCCCACGCCGTGCAGGTCAAGCTGCTGCGAGTGTTGCAGGAACGCACCTATGAACCGCTCGGCGCAGTGACTGCCGAAAAGACCAACGCCCGCATCATAGCCGCCACCAACGCCGACCTTGAACAGCGCGTGCGCGACGAACGGTTCCGGCAGGACCTCTTCTACCGGCTCAACGTGGTCCGCCTGCACCTTCCGCCGCTGCGCGAGCGCACCGGCGATATTCCCCTGCTGGCGGAATACTTCATCCGCCGCCTGAACACGCTCAAGGGCAAAGATATTCAGGGCATATCAGAAGATGTCATGGCCGTTCTGCTGCGCCACGACTTCCCCGGCAACATCCGCGAGCTGGAGAACATTCTTGAATATGCCTTCATTCTTGCCAACGGCGGTTTCATCCAGCTCGACCACCTGCCGGAGTATCTGCATCCGGCAAACGCCTGCCCTCCGCAGCCGCAAAGCACTGCCCCGGCACAAGCCGCCCCACCCATGACCATGGAAGAAATCAAATGCCGTGCGGCACAGACAGCTCTCGCCCGTCACGATGGCCGCCGCATGGCTGCCTGCCGCGAACTGGGGATCACCAAGGATACCCTGCGCAACCTGCTCAAGCGCTGCCCGGACACATCCCCCCGGAACGATTGATCCTCCCCTGACGTACAATTCGTCCCCGGCGACAGCCCTGACGGGCGAATAATCATCCCATAGGCGAATTAATCGCCACTCCGCCTTCAAAATGGGCTATTTATTAGCCCAAGACCTTCTTGCACCTGCCGCAACATCTTCACAACACACTGAAATAAAATAACATCACTATTTGGCACCATTCCTGCCTATAGCCAGACAGCATCAGGCACGGCAACCCCGGCTTACTGAAGTT
>JBKEAK010000114.1:0-5571 GCA_047972125.1 Halodesulfovibrio sp. | reverse complement strand
CTGAACCAGATCTCCATGCCGGGGTGGTATACCCGTCTCATGCAGGGGGTGTGGCTGCAGCACGCCGTGCCGCTGGCCGGTGCAGCCATGTTTTTTGGGCTGCTCAGTATGGAATTGATTACGGGTAAGCGTATATGGTGTCGTTATATTTGTCCGCAATCCGTATTACTAATCGTAATGCAGAGGATTGCCCCCTCCCGCTGGCGGCTGGTGCACGACAGGCAGTGCTGCACCTGCAGGGGAGAAAGCCCCTGCATAACCTCCTGCTCGCTGGGGCTTAACCCCAAGGGCACGCCAAAGGCGCTTGAGGGGCTGTGCAACAACTGCGGCGACTGCGTAGCCGTGTGTTCCAGACACGGCAGGGCATTGCAGCAGCGGTTCAGCCACAGGCAGTAGTCTGCCCCGGACTGCGGATAAAAAATTTTTGATTCCTTGGCTCCACCGGGCAGGAACCTGACGTTCCTGCACCTCGCATAAGCGATGCAAATCCGTTTTTCGGCCTCCGCTTCGGCTTACCGGGAATATGGTATCGATGATATGGGGGGGCATTCCGCTGAGGCAGTTTTCAGCTTCTTTCTGTGTCCGGCAGCTGATCCGGTGACAGGTCGCTATCCTGTGAGCCTTTGGCACGGCATCAGGCTGAAAGCCTGTCTGGCGAGAGATATGGAGTTACCCCCCCATCGCAAAAACAAAACCCCCTGCCGGAATATCCGACAGGGGGTTCTTCATTGTATAGCGATAGGATAGGCTACTTATACACGGCACCGTTGGCGGCGCTGCTGATCATGCGGCTGTAGCGCCGCAGCAGAGGGGAGGTAATCTCCTTCTGCACGGGCTTCCAGTTCTTCCTGCGTTCGGCAAGGGTTGCCTCGTCCACAAGGAGATTCAGCTTACGCTCAGGGATGTTGATCTCGATCTGGTCGCCTTCCTGCACAAACGCGATGGGGCCGCCGTCCGCTGCTTCCGGAGAAACATGGCCGATAGCCGCGCCGCGAGTGCCGCCGGAGAAGCGGCCGTCCGTGATAAGCGCCACGTCCGCTCCAAGGCCGATGCCTGCAATGGCCGCCGTGGGCGAGAGCATTTCACGCATGCCGGGGCCGCCCTTGGGGCCTTCGTAGCGGATGATGATGGCATCGCCCTTGTTGATCTTTTGGCCCATGATGGCTTCAAACGCGGATTCTTCAGACTCGAATACGCGGGCGGTTGCGGTGCGCACCATCATTTCGGGTGCCACGGCAGACTGCTTTACCACGGCACCGTCAGGGGCAAGGCTGCCGCGCAGAATGGCTATGCCGCCTTCCTGCGAATAGGGAGCCTCAATGGGCTTGATAACGGTGGGGTCAAGGTTTGCGGCTTTGAGGTCCGCAAGGTTCTCGCCCACGGTCTTGCCGGTGACGGTCATCACATCAAGGTTGATGCGGTCCTTCTTGCGCAGCTCGGCCATAACGGCAGGAATGCCGCCAGCACGGTGCAGGTCCTGAATGTGCTGTTCGCCGGCAGGCGAGAGCTTGCACAGGTTGGGCGTGCGGCGGGAAACCTCGTTGAACATGTCGAGGTTGATATCAAGCCCTGCTTCGCGGAATACGGCAGGCAGGTGCAGCACCGTGTTGGTGGAGCAGCCAAGTGCCATATCAACAGCCATGGCGTTGGCCACGGCCTTTTCGGTGACGATGTCGCGGGGCTTGATGTCGCGTTCCAGCAGTTCCATGACCTTCATGCCTGCTTTCTTGGCAAGGCGGATGCGCGCAGCCGTGGTGGCAGGCGTGGTGCCGTTGCCGGGCAGCGCAAGGCCGATGGTCTCGGAAAGACAGTTCATGGAGTTGGCTGTGAACATGCCCGCGCAGGAGCCGCAGCCGGGGCAGGCGCCTTCGGAAAGGTCTTCCAGCTCGGCTTCGGTCATGTTGCCCTGCTTCACGCGGCCCACACCCTCGAACACGGTGATGAGGTCGGAGCGCACGCCGGACTTTTCGCCCGCAAGCATGGGCCCGCCGCTGATCATGACGGAAGGCACGTTCATGCGCAGCATGGCCATGAGCATGCCGGGAACGGACTTGTCGCAGTTGGGAATGAACACCAGCGCGTCAAAGGGGTGCGCGGTGGCCATAATCTCAATGGAATCGGCAATGATTTCACGGCTGGGCAGCGAAAAACGCATGCCTTCGTGGTTCATGGCCAGTCCGTCGCAGACGCCGATGGCGGGAAATTCAATGGGCGTGCCGCCGGCATGGCGCACACCGGCCTTCACGGCTTCCGCAATGGTGTCTAGGTGGATATGGCCGGGAACAATCTCGTTGGCGGCGTTCACCACGCCCACGAGGGGGCGGGCAATCTCTTCGCGGGTAAGCCCGAGGGCATAGAGCAACGAACGATGGGGCGCTTTTTCAAGCCCGTGGGTCATCTTCTTGCTACGCATGTGCGGTGTCCTTTCGGTACTCTTGCGGTACCCGAATCTTGCGGTGTTGCAGGCGGATCAGGATGAATGTTGCCTCCGGCGGGCAGGGGGATAATCCCGCTCGGCTCTCTTCAGTCGTAAGCCTCAAAGACTCGGCTAACGAAGAAGGCCTGCACCCTTGAATGGCGGCGGAATTTCTGTGTTTCAGAGACTATTCCGGCTTGGCGGGGTGCTGTGGGAGGAATTGTTCAAACTGATTGCTGCGGCTATGACACCTAGTTTCTTACAGCGATCCAGCTGCTTACAAAGCCCATAAGGGCCGGTAGAGCCACCAACAAAACACACTGTTCAAAGGGCAGGAAGTGCAGCTCCATGAACAGCGGAGAAAAATTGAGTACATCTTTCAGGTGGTACCATGCAAGCCAAAGCAGGCCCACGGCAAGCGTGCCGCCTATGGCACCCTGCAAGGAGCCGGTAACGAGCAGCGGCAGGCGGATGAACCAGTTGCGCGCGCCCACAAGCTGCAGAATCTCTATTTCGTCACTGCGGTGCACCAGCGAAAGCTTGATGGTGTTGCCCACCACCAGCGCCAGCAGAAAGGCCAAAAAGCCGATAACAGGCCACATGACAGAGTTCGCAAAGGCCTTCCAAGCCTTGGTGAGGTCGTCTTTCAGCGGGTTGGCGCGCACGGTTTCCACGCCGGGCAGCTTTTCAAGATAGCCACGCGTGGCCTTGCTCCATGCGTCAAGGTCGGCTTCGTGCGGCGAAAAGTGCAGCATGGCGGTGGGCGGCAGGGGGTTGCGTTCCTTCAGCCAGCCCGCATGGGTGGAAATGGTCTTGCCGCCTTCGGCCTGCGATTCCTTGAGCAGGGCATTCAGCGCTTCTTCCGGCGTAAACGTCTTCATCTCCGTCAGCCAGGGCAGGTGGCGCATCTCTTCCCAGCGGGATTTGACAAGATCCATGCCCGTGTCGGCCTTCCAGAAGACCTGATAGACCACCTCGCCGCGGGTGATGTTCAATTCCTGATTCAGGTTGGAAAAGCACAGCAGAAAAAAGCCGGAAAGAAAGGTCACCAGCGTCACGGCTGCCAGCGTGAGCAACTGCGCCCACGGGTGCAGGCCGAAATCCCGAATGCCCCGGGCAAAGAGTTTGCAGAACACTCCGAACATGGCGATTCCTATGCGTGAATGCGCAGGCCGTCCGAGCGGCCCATGGCGCAGGTTTCATCATCGTCTGCGCAGTTTTCTATAACCGCGCCGGGCCAGTTGGCCGCAGTGATTTTGCCGTCGTCCAGCCGCAGCAGCTTGGCCTTGGGGTGCTGGGCAATCAGCTCAGGGCTGTGGGTTGCGAGCACCACGGTGGTTCCATAGGTGTGGAACTGCTTGAAAATATCCATCATGCGGCGCGAAAGTTCGGGATCAAGGTTGCCTGTGGGTTCGTCCGCAAGCAGAATCTGCGGGTTCACCACAATGGAGCGCGCAACGGCAACGCGCTGCTGCTCGCCGCCGGAAAGCTCGCCGCACAGAAGCCCTATGCGGTTTTCAAGCCCGAGCCCGCGCACCACTGCGCGTACCCGGCGGTCTATGTGCTGGGGGGGCAGGCAACGCACTTCAAGCGCAATGGCCACGTTATCGTAGACCGTGCGGTGGGGCAGAATTTTGAAATCCTGAAAAACCACGCTCACCTGCCGCCTGAGCAGCGGCACCTGGCCGGAACGCAGCTTCTTCAGGTCAAAGCCTGCCACTTCCACCACGCCGCGTTGTACGGGCAGCGAGGCATAGAGCAGCCTGAGCAGGGTTGTCTTGCCGGCACCGGACGGGCCGGAAAGGAATAGAAAATCGCCCTTTTCCAATTGGAAGGAACAGTTCTTGAGCGCCCAGTGCGTGCCGAAATTGTGCGAGAGGTGCTGTACCTTGAGCATAAAATCCAGAAAGCGGGTTGGGTCGTGTTTAAGGGCCGTTTGTTACGTAGCCTTTTTTCCGACGTTTGTAAAAAAGGTCTGTTGCAGGCGTAGCGGAAAAGCGCGTTGCGGGCCAGTCCGAAAGCACAAACAGGCAGATTGCGAATTGCCGCTGAGGCAGGCTTGCCCTTGAGCTGATCGAACGGAACTCAGCCGCGTTACTGTGGAATTGCATGTAAATCTGAGCGTATGCTTGCGGGTGATGTGTTCATTATCTGTAACAACGAAAGGAGAATGCAATGAACCAGACCCGCAAACATGGAAGATCGACCCGCCCAATGACCTCGGCACCTCGTAGTGCCGCAAACAGCCAGACGCGCCCCATGTCCACGGAGGAATACCTCCGCACTGAAGTCTTCGGCGACCAAAATCGCATGCAGCAAAAGCGGATGGCGAACCTTGCGTAGTTGGAACGCCGCGCAGAGGATACGCCCATCTCCATGGAAGAATACGTGCGGCACATTGTCTATGCCGAAAACCTGCCGGAAGCCGCGGCATGTGCGTCTGTTGCGCAGCATGCCACACCTGTCGTGATGCCTCGTCCCATGCCTGCCGTCGCAGCCCGCGCGGCCGTTTCGTATGCCATGCCCGACACAGGCCACAACGCTTCCTACAAGGCACTGCAAGCCGTTGCGGTGCCGAATAACCGCAACAGTGCATCGGTTCTCCGCTATGCCGGAGCGGCTGCAAACGGTCTTGGTTCGTGCTGTGTGGCTCTTCCCGATATGCGGCATGGAGGCAGTGCGGTCACAAGCGCAACGCAACCTGCTGGTAGTGCAATGCGATCTGCTATGGTGCCAAACCTGCTGAATGTCAGGCTGCAGCGCAATGCCCAAGGCCGCATCATCCGCAAGCTGGAAGGCGCTGGCGATTCCATGCGCCAATACGATTATGCCTACGATGCACAAGGGCATCTGACGCATGTATGGCTGAACGGCAGTCTTGCCGAGCAGTATGCGTATAACGAGGCCGGTCAGCGTGTGGCAGATGAGACGGCATGGCGCGGCCCGCGCAGCCTTGCCTACGACGCGGCAGGCCGTCTGGTGCAGGCAGGCAACGTGCGCTGCGAATATACGCCGGAAGGCTCCCTCTGCCGCCGGATTCGCGCAACCCGGCATGGGGAGGAGATCACCACCTTTGCCTATGGCGCAGACACCCGGCTGGACAGTGTTGTCCTGCCTGATGGTACGCAGATTACCTATTACTACGGCTCTGCGCT
>JBKEAK010000113.1:0-6173 GCA_047972125.1 Halodesulfovibrio sp. | reverse complement strand
GTATGTCCACTATGTCCCAATCAATGCCGGGCATGCGCTCTTCAAGCTCCACATAACCGATGCCAAGCCGCATGAAGATGCGTTTGAACCCGGCCACGCTTCCGGCATCCCGGGCGTTGGCATAGGCGTACTTCACGCGTTTGCGGTACAGGCTGAGCGGTTCACCGGCAAAGCGCCGGATGTCCCGCTGCCATGCCACCAGATCCAGCACCAGCTCGTCGCAGGTGTCCGTATCCAGCTGGCGCATTGGCCACGCGGCCCATTCCGCCACCTGTACCCACCACGCCACGGCTGCAAGGCGCAGCTTCTCCAGCTCGCCCTTGGCCATCCAGAAGGGTAACGAGATATGCACGCTCACTACGCGCCTCCGTTGGTCACGGTCAGGCTGGCCAGCACGGGCAGCTCCAGCGCCGCCACAATGTCTTCGCGGTCAAATTCAATGGATGCCAAATCCGGCAGCTGCGCGTGCAGCTCGTCACCCAGCACCGAAAGAGAAAAGCGGTTGTGCGGCCACGTGCGCGTCATGTCGTAGTCCGTGTTCTCGCGAAAGGCTGCGCGTATCCGCTCTTCCACGCCCTGCAGCAGCGCGGCGGCTTTTTCGTCGCTCAGGTTGGGCACAGGGTGCACGGTGGCGGTCAGGTTCACGGCCAGCGCAGGCATGGGAAAACACAGCATGTCATCACCATGGCCATGGTTGCCCGCATCGCGGATATGCGCGTTTATGGTGTCCACAAACTCCTGCGGTGCCGGGCCGGAATCAATCATGATGTAGGCGTTGGCACTACCGGGGCCGCGCGGTGCCTCATGCTCAAACACACTGTAGTCGGTGCGTATGCCCGCAAAGCTGGCTATGTCCGCCGTATAGGCCGCATCGTGATGATACTGCCCCACTGCGCTGAACTGGTTGCGGCAGCGCAGGCGCAGTTCCTCATCCGTCTCTTCATCGGCCCCCGGTGCCGTGAGCCAGTTCTCCCCGTTGGTTACGGCGGCAATGCCGGAAATGGGCTGCGGCAGAATGGAATAATACCCCGGCCCCAGATTGTAGGCCGTGCCTGTTTTCTCCGCACGCACGGCAATGTCCGCCGTGAGCTGCTTGTCCGCCATGGTGGTGTTCTGCAGCACGGCCACGCGATACACATGCCCGTTTATGGATGGGCTTTCGATCACGGTTCCGGCAGGTATAAGCAGCTCCCCCGCGCTGTTGGTGCGGGTAAAGGTTATTGCCCCCTGCGCCTGCACGGCCTCTTTGCGGGCAAGATCCACGCCCCAAGCGTATATATCCAGCCATGCGCCGCTGGCCGTTTTCAAAAAGGTCTGCGGCAGAATGGTGGTCACCAGTGCGGAAACCAGCGCCTTCATAGGCTCGGAGACAATGGCGGATATGAGCCGCCAGAAGGGCGACCACTTGCTGCTGTTGGTTATCTGCGAGCCTTGCGCAGTGTTCAGGGCATCCCACCGTTCCTGCATGGCGCTTTCCGTTGTGGGAAAGCCCGCCTCGCTGAGCATGCGGGTAAAGAGCTTGTCGTTTGCCTGCGAATCAGACATGGCAGACCTCATTGACGGAGTTACTTTTTGTAGTTACATTTTCCCCATGCGATTTGACTGGGACGAGAACAAACGGCGCGCCAATGTTGCCAAGCACGACATAGACTTTACGCAGGCAGCGGAAATGCTGGCCTGTTCTCCCCACCTGCTGCACGACACCCGCAAGGACTACGGCGAAACCCGTTGTCAGGCAGTAGGAGAATATGAAGGCATGATACTCGTCGTTGCCTTCACCATGCGCGGAGACGATGTGTTCCGCATAATCTCCGCCCGCAGAGCCAACGCCAGAGAAAGGAGGAAGTATGGCTACCAGGAAGAATAAGACCGGACTGTCCATAGAAGAAATTCGCGCCATGCAGCCCCTTACCGACAACAAGCGGGCCAAGGCCTTTACTGATGCCGAACTGACCGCCAACGCAGAAAGCGATCCGGACAACCCCATTCTGGATGAAGCATTCTGGGAACAGGCCAGACGTATGGAACCGCAGTGCAAAAAGCAGGTGACCCTGCGCATCGACGCAGACGTGCTGGACTGGTTCAAAAAGCAGGGTAAGGGATACCAGACCACCATCAATGCCGTTCTCAAGGCATACAAAGAATCTCGCCCTTCCCGATAACGGGTGGCTCCGATGTTTGATTCCACCAGAAAGCCCACGCACCCGGGCGGCATCCTGTTCAGAATGCACATGGAGCCGCTGGGCATTACCATAACCGCACTGGCCAAGCGCCTTGGCATTTCGCGCAAGACGCTTTCCGCCATTGTGAACGAACGCGCCCCCATCACGCCGGACATTGCCCTGCGCCTTTCGCGCGCGCTGGATACCACGCCCGAACTCTGGCTTGGCATGCAGCAGACGTATACGCTGTGGGAAGTTGCCCGCACCAATACGGAATGGCTTTCCGTAGAACCCATCAAGACCGCAAACGCATAGCCCGCCTTACACACGTTCCGCCTCCAGCGACAGCGCAATGCTGCCGAACTCAAGCGTTTCCGCCTTCAGGTTGAACAGGCCCAGCCCCACTTCTTCTATCTCCGTGCTGCCGGGAACAATGCGTTCATCCTTGTCCACCTCCAGCGTGAGAAGCAGCAGGTTGCGGGCCTTGGTGCGCACATCGCGGTTGCCCACCAGTTCCACCAGCAGGCCGGTCTCGCGAATCATGTGCACAATGTCCTGCGCTATGGAATCACGGTCCGCCACCGGCACGGGCAGGCCACCCGCATCCAGCGTTATGTCGTCGTCCGTGATGAGAATATCCAGATACTTGCCGCTCATGTGCTACCCCGCCGCCATAAACGCCATCTCGCTCATGCTCTGGGCATCCATGGGCTTGCTGGTGGTTATGTTCACCTGCTGAATGGTCCGGCTGTTGCTGCTGTTCTTGGAAACAGCGTTGGAAATGGACTGCGTAACACCGCCCGCAGGCACGCTTGCGCTGCGCGGTGCTTCCAGCATGGCCGGGGCGTTCACCTCGGCAGAGGGGCCGGAATCCATCCCAAGGAACTTCTGCACGGCCTGCACCTTCTCAAGAACCCAGCCCCACATGCGGCCCAGCATGTCAAAATACCACTTGAACACGCCTGCCACCTGATCAATCACGCCCATGATGGCCTGCCCCCAGCTGGTATCCAGAAAGGCAGCCTTAAGGTCATCCCACCACCAGATCACCGCACCCACGGCAGCCACAAGCGCCACAAGCGCCATGACAATCCATGTGCCGGGAAAACCCCACATGGCGGCATTGGCCACCCACTGTGCACCGGAATATAGCGCCCATGCCTTGCGCATAAGCCCCAGCATGCCGGTTATCGGTCCCATCACCGTGCTCAGGCCGAACATGGAAAGCCGCGCAACACCACTGGCAACAGAAGCAAGCCCAAGCACCGCACCAAAACCCAAAATGAGCGTGATGCCGTAGCCCACCCAGCGCGTCAGGTTGGGGAACATATCCGCCCAGCGCACCATGGTGGCGGTAACATCGGTAAAGCCGTCCACCAGCGGATTGATGGAAGGCAGCAGCGCCTGCCCCACCACCGTTATCAGTGCGTTCACGCCCTGCGCGGCCCTGTCAAAGGGGTCCACCATCTTGCCCGCCATGGTGGTGGCCTTGTCCATGCCCTGCACCTTGCCCAGCTGGTCAATGGATGCGCCAAGCCCCTTGGTGTCCGCCATGAGCAGCTTGATAAGCGAAACCGCCTCATCACTGCCGAAAGCCTTTTTCAGGGTATCGGACTCTGCAACGTCAAAGGAATCACCGAACTTGCCCTTCAGCTTGTCCAGAATGTCCATCATGCCCAGCATGTTGCCCTTTGCGTCCGTAAACTTGAGCCCAAGCTGCTGTTGCGCATTACCAACGCCGGAAAGAAACGCCTTGTACTTGGTGCCCGCCTCAGACCCGCTCATGGTGGATTGCAGCGTGCCCATAATGGCCATCTGCTCTGCCACATCAATGCCCGCAGCGGTCGCGTTGGCACCAAGCGAGGTGAAGGCGCTGCTCATCTCCTGCCCGGTGGTCTTGAACATCTGCACCGCCGTGGCCGTCTGCCCTGTGAGCTGCTCCACCCACTTGGCCTTGCCCATGTCGTTCGCCTGATTTTTGAAGATGCCGTACATGGTGCCCACATAGCTGGTAATGGTGGCGGCATCCGCCTTGGTGGCCTTGGCCAGCACGTTGGACGAAACAGTGAAGCGCGAAAGCTCATCACCGCTCAGCCCGGCAATGGACGACTGAATGTCGTAGGCAGAAGAGGCAACAGCACTGGCGGACTCGCCAAAACGGATGGAAAAGGCCAGTGCCTCTCGGTTCAGGGTCTTCAGCGCCTTGGGTTCCACATCAAGGCTGGAAACCTCCATAAGCGCCTTATTCATCTGGCGGGCTGGCGTGAGCATGTAGTCCATGCTCTGGCCAGCCGCCCATATGCCTGCAGCACCGGTGCCGATCTGAACGAAACTCTTGCGGGCATGGCCTGCCAGATCGTCCAGCTGCTTCTGCATCTTCCCCACAGGGCCGGTCACCCCGTCCTGCAGGCTGATTGCAAACATCAGTTTTTCAAGCTTGGTGCTCATATGCCCTTATCCGTTAAAGGCTTTGGCCACACCGTTGGTAACGGCAACGGCCATCTTCTCCCAATAGTCCTTTTCCAGCAGCACGGCCTCAGCCATGGACTGCGCATCCACCACGCGCCCCGGCAGCCAGCGGTGCACAAGCACGGTCATGCGGGCCAGCGGGTTGCGCTCCATTCCCTCGGCGAGGCGCTCTACTCCCCCACGGTGATCTGCAGATCCGGCGTGTACTGCTCCATAATCGCACCGGCGATCTGAATGGGCGCGCCGGGCTTATCCAGCAGCTCGCGCACATGGTCCTTGTCTTCAGCGTCCACGCAGCGCATCACAAAGTTGCGTGCCGGTGCCACCTTGTTGTTGGGCATCATGGCGTTGATGTAGTCGTTGTAAATGTCCAGAGAGGGGCCAAAGGTCACCTTGCGGCCCTGAATGGTCAGTACGATCTTGTTTGCGGTTTCCATGGCATTCCTCACTTGATTAGTTTTTCCGTTCCGATTCCAGCGCCTGCCGGATCCACTTCACGTCCGTACCCAGCCCGCGCAATTCAATTTCCACGCCCTGCAGCCGTGCCGAAAGCGCCTGATACTCCGCCTGCTTCTGCTTTACGGCGGCAATCTCAGCCGTTACACCAGATGCCCACCACACTGCTCCGGCAAACTGAACCAGCAGGGCAAACACCACGGTCCACGACAGTGTCTTGCCGACCACCACGCAACCCCCGGCGCCCTGCGCAGTAGCTGTCATTTAGTTCTGCCTCCGATCTTTTCCACGGTGCGCATTCCGGCCAGCCCCAGCAGGCCCAGCAACAACTCCATAATGGTGTCATCCAACCCGATGGGGTACGCGGGAATGTGCACATCCTGTATGGCCCCAAGGCGACTTGCGGCCCCAAGCAGGTCCGCGCACTGCCAGCACCACACATAGGCGGCCATGATGTGTTTGGGCAGATAAAACGATGCAAGCGAACACCCGCCTATCCAGCCCAAAAAAGGCCGCCACCCAGCCACAAACACGGAACGGTGCCCCGCTTCCACGCGATTTATCTCCGCCTGAACCAGTGCGGGCTGCTGCCGCAGTTTTTCCATAACTGCCTCGGCTTGAGCGCGTTCCTCGTCCGAGGTAAACAGCTTGTCGAACACGTTGCCTATGGCCTCTACGGGAGTGGCAACGGCCTCTCCTGCAGCTTTGCCTAGGCCAAATACGGAAAGCAGTCCCATACCTACGCCCTCGCCAGTTCCACGCCGCGGCGCAGGGTTGCCGCGTCATAGGGGTTCATGCCGTTTTCATGACGGATAATGGCGGCCATCAATGCTTCCAGATGCACGTCCACATCAATGGCATCGTCCGCACCCACACCCAGCTTTTCAGCCACGTGCAGCACGTATGCTTCGGTGTCGTTCTCGGTGGGCGGTGCCCAGCGGCTGATAATGCCGCGCACGGTGTTCAGGCCATATTTGCGCTGGTAATTGCGCAGAATCCTGCCCATGGCGCGAATGCCGTATTCCGGCGAAACAAAGGTGCAAAAGGCGCTGTCCGGCTGTTCCGGCGCAAGGCCCTGCCAGCTGT
>JBKEAK010000112.1:0-7665 GCA_047972125.1 Halodesulfovibrio sp. | reverse complement strand
GGGAAAGCATGCGCGGGCGCTCCGTACCCATGAGGTCCAGCGCCTGCCCGTTGCATTCGAGAATCCTGCCCTCAAGGTCATAGATGACAATAGCGTCCATGACCTCTTCGAAAAGCAGCTGATAGCGCGCCAGCTCTTCGGCCTTGTGCAGGTTTGCCAGCATCGCATCCAGCGCATGGAGCACGTCGTTCACTTCCGTGATGGGCGTAAGCCCGTCCGGCGGAGCAAGGCGGGCCTGCCCGAGCGATATGCCCCGCGCACTTTCCGCCAGCGACCGCAGCGGCCCGGTAACCTTAAGGCCGATAAAGTAGGCCAGAATGGAGCACAGAACACCCGTGAACAGCAGCACCACCACGTTATTCGCAAGGTTGGAGCGTTTGAGCTCCTCAAGCGGTGCGGACGAGGCAAAATAGTAGATGCCCTCAAAACCGGTGGCAGCCAGCAGGCCCTCGCGCCCTTCCACCTGACAGGGCTGGGGAATGCCCTTGTCCGTGACTCCCGAAGTATATTGCACGGATGCGGGCCTGCCGGTACGCAGGTCGCGGAATGCGCCAAGATGCAGAACAAGCAGGGAATAATCCTCTTTTTCAAGGAGCACTCCCTCTGCCGGGGGATGGAAGAAATACATGCCCACGGCCGTGCCCACAACCTGCGAACGGTTGCGTATCTGGCGGGTGGAGGCAACGTAGAAACGCCCTTCCGAGGTCAGGGACAGGGCGCTGGTCTGCGGTGCAGGTTGCAGGGAAAATTCATGGGCCTCAATGGGAATGGGCCCGTCGGTGGCGGAATAAACGCGCTGCGAATCGTCTGCGCGCAGGTAGAACTGCATGTCCGGAGCGGCTGCGGCAAACGCGGCAAGGCGCTCACGCATCTGGTATTCCACGCCCAGCTGCAGGGTCACACGTATGGAGTTATCCTCGCCCAGTGCATCCAGCTGACGCTGGGCCTCGCCCATGCCACGGAAGTAGTACTGGCCGAGCTGCTTGGCCTCTGCGCCCACACGGTCCTGAAACTGACGGTACATCGAGCCGGAATACGTATACTGCATCACCGCAAGCAACGCGAGGGCGCAGACGAAGACCAGCCCCACGGTTGCCACGATGATCAGCGTTGTGACCGATCTCGATGTATTACGTTTCATCATACAACGTGCACATTGAAAAGATTACTCAGAGTACACATAGTCCGCTGCCAGCAGAATATCCTCCGGGATAACGATGCCAAGCTCCCTTGCCCGCGCCAGATTGAACACCAGTGCATAGCGTTCTGCCTGCTGCAGCGGAATGTTGCCGGGCTTCTCTCCCTTGAGCAGCCTCCCGGCAATCTTGCCGGCCTGCATGCCCATATGCTCAAAATCAACGCCCACGCCGCCCATCACTCCCAGTTTCACGAAGGAGTAGTTGATGGGGATGCTGGGCTTGCGGCAGACCTTTGAGGTCCACTTCAGTATCTCCGGTGCGGTATACGCCTTGCCCGAGGCGTCCTTGAGCAGCAACGCCATGGGGTAGATGGTATCGACCTCGCTGTCGGTACAGGCCGCCAGCATCTGGCGCTGATACTCTTCCCAGCTGTCTGTTACCATCTCCCGCACGACAAAGTCATGCGGTTCGGCCGCCATTTCTTCACGAAACTGCTCCATTCCGGCCTGACCCGTGGGGGAGTTGTCCGCGATGACAAAGACCGTATCGAGCGACTGCAAAATCTTGCGCTGCACCCTGAGCGCCGTCAGGGAATGCAGTTTTTCCAGCACGCCGGTAATGTTGTGTCCCGGCTGCTCGCGCGATTCCAGCCACCGCCTGCCCGCAAGGCACTTTTCCGGACGCATGTTCAGGCCGGAGAACACAACCGGCATCTGTGCATCCACAAATTCAAGTCCTACCATGCGAAAGGCGTTGTCATCCAGCGTTACCAGCACATCAGGCCGGAACGCGAGAATGGCCTTTTTTGCAAGCTCTGCCTGCTTGCGCATGAGCAGCGGGGTGTTGTTCACCCGCTTGGTGTCCATGGCAAAGGTCTGCACCGCAAGGTTTACCCCTTCGGTGAATCCGCTCTCTGCCAGACCGCGCAACACGCCCACGTGTTGCGGCTCGCCGCAGACATGCTCAAGCTCGTAACTGTGAAGGATGAAGACTCTTGGCACTTCCTGCGCTCCTGCCTGCGAAACCAGACACAGCGTAAAAATGCCGACCCACAACGCCTCAAGCAATTTCCGGATATGTGCGATCATAATCCCACCGGATTTTTGCTGAACACTCCAACTCCCCCCTACTCTGCCTTTGCCCATGATTCTCTACCGTGAGAGATAACAAAGGTAAAGCATGACACTTCAAAATCAGAAAGGAACTTATACCGCCTGAACTGATAACACACAAAACTGCATGGAGAACTATTTTTACAAAAGTTACGGGGGTAACGGATTGTATTCACACTCAATCCATCTTCTGTATGCCGGATACAGCCTCTGCCGATGAGCGTATCGGCAAAGCACATTCTGCGGGATGATCTGGCCGTAATCCCAGACTGCAGACGAAAATAGGCAGGAACTGGCAGCAACAGGCAGCAATTGGCACCAACTGGCAACAACAGAAAGCAGCAGGCAACCTCCGGAAATGACCGGCAGCAAGAGGAGCTAGAACTCAGCATTGGCGCAATAAACCACAACAGATCGCAACAGGTCGCAACTGGCCGCAAGTGGCCGCAACTAGCCGTTACTGGCCATCACTGGACGGAGCTGCCCCCGGCAGGCGTCTGACGGGTGGCCGACGGGTGGCAGGCCATAACAGGCAACAGGGCCAACCCAAGGTTGCCACAGCTGCCGATGCGTGGCATCACAACCCCGCGGAGAAACGCGACAGCCAGAGTGCCCGGCAGAATTTCTGGCAGAATTCCTGGCAGAATCCCCGGCCCAAATTCCCAGCCAGAACTCCCGGCCCTCATCGCTGGGCTGAAACCAAAGCGACACCCCGCCAAGAGATATGCCCGTGACCACACCCGTAACCGGAACTCACTGCCTGCTGGAACTCACCGGCTGCTCCGCCGACCTGCTGAACGATGAAGCATTCATCCGGCAGGCCATAACGGACGCCGCTGCCGCCGCAGGCTCCACCCTGCTCGCCCTCACCAGCCACGCCTTTGCACCGCAGGGAATCACGGCCCTCGGCCTGCTGGGTGAATCGCACATTTCCATCCACACATGGCCGGAAGCCGGATACGCCGCCGCAGACATCTTCACATGCGGCAGCACCTGCCAGCCCCGCGCTGCCTGCGATCTGCTTGCGGAACGCTTGCGGGCGGAAAAAGCCGACATACGCAAATTCACCCGCGGCAACGCACAATAAAAGCGCGCCCCCGACATATAGTCAGAAGCGCGCTTTCTCTTTTCCTGTCCGGAATGCCTACTTGAGCATGGAACTGTAGTAGACCTTTTCCGTCACATCGGTCCATTCCTTCCACTGCGCCATAAAGGCCTTGTAGTTATCGTGGATCTTGCGGGCCATGGGGTCCTTGTCCGCCTCTTCTTCCAGCACCTGCTTTGAAGTTTCGCGGAAGGTGTCGAGCACGGCATCGGGGAAGGGAGCAATCTCCAGATTCTTGTCCGCCTTCAGCTCGATGAGCGCCTTGGCGTTTTCCATGTCGAATTCGGCCAGCATGATCTGGGTCATCTTGGCGGCTGCACCGTCCAGAATGGCCTTCAGGTCTGCGGGCAGCTCGGCATAGGCGGCCTTGTTGAACACCACTTCGGTGTAGCCCGTGGGTTCCTGCCAGCCGGGGAACATGTAGTACTTGGCAACGCGGTTCAGACCGGCGCGCTTGTCGAGGTGCGGGCCGACCCAGTCGGTACCGTCGATCACGCCGCGCTCAAGCGAGGTATACACCTCGGAACCGGGCAGCAGCACAACGGATGCGCCAAGCTTGCCATACACCTTGCCTGCCAGACCGGGGAAGCGCAGCTTCAGGCCGTGCAGGTCTTCCACCTTTTCAATCTTCTTGTTGAACCAGCCACCCATCTGGAAGCTCGTTGCGCCAAGCGGACGGGGCACAAGGTTGAACCTGTCATACAGTTCTTCCCACAGCTTCAGGCCGTCGCCCGCATGGAACCATGCGTTGTATCCGCCGGAGTTCATGCCGAAGGGAACCGAGGTGAACCACTGGGTAGCAGGATGCTTGCCCGCCCAGTAATACGAGGCAGAGTGGTAGCACTGCACCATGCCCTGCGATACGGCGTCAAAGACTTCCAGCGGGGGCACCAGTTCGCCACCGGCGCTGACTTCAATGGTCAGGTCGCCGTCGGACATTTCCTTCACCAGCTCGGCAAACCGCTGTGCGCCGGTCTGCAGAATGGGCATGCCGGGAGGCCACGAGGTGACCATGCGCCACACAAATTTCTTGCCCGCGAGCACGGCCGGAGCCTGAGCTGCCACCGCAGCGCCCGCAGCAAGGCCGATGCCTGCCGTTTTCAGGAATGCGCGTCTTTTCATGGATATCTCCTTGAACCGTATTGATTTCAGCAAGCAGCGCATCGTTAACGCCCGAATGCTACAATTTTGTGAAAATCAATACTCGCAAAGACACGACAATTGCAATCTTTTTTCGCAGTGTCAGCACAGCTTCGCGCCAAGCGGAACAGTACTGTCGGGCACGGCCAGTACGATGTGCCCTTCCGCATCCGGGAACCCGGTCACCAGACATTCAGACATGAAAGGCCCTATCTGCTTGCGGGGAAAGTTCACAACCGCAATCACCTTTTTTCCGGCAAGCTGATCAACCGTGTAATGGTGCGCAATCTGCGCGCTGCTCTTGCGTTCACCAATCTCCGGCCCAAAGTCTATCCACAGCTTGTATGCAGGCTTGCGGGCCTCGGCAAACACCTCTGCCCGGATGATAACGCCCACCCGCAGTTCCACCTTTTCAAACTCTTTCCACGTTATTTCCTGCATGTCTTTCCTCCGTGTGTTCATCCGTGTGTCCATCATGGCTAGCGCAACGGGGCATCTCTCTTGTCCCCACTCCTACCCCTGCGAAAGTAGGACGTGCTAGAACAAAATGAACATTTGCTGCAGTCCGCGTTGCCGCCACTTACTCTATCCACTATAGTGCGACTACGCCCCGGCCCTGCAACGCCGTGCACCACATAAGGAGCACTTCATGCACGCACCCCGGTCTTCACCGCTGTACGTCATCATCTTTGTTCTTTTTCTGTCGGTTTCCGTGATCATCACCGTGACCCTGACAGGCTACAACACCTATCTGGGCACCAAGGCATCGCGCACCATGGCAGAGATGTACCTTTCCGCACAGAGCGACAAGGTCATTCTCGAATCGCGCCGCATGTTCGAACCCGCCATTGCAGTCATAGAACTCTTCGGCACCAAGGACGCCTGCCGCTTTTCCGATTACCCGCGCATTCCCGTTGAACTTGAGCCTTCCACCATCACCATTATGGGTACGCTGCAACGGTTTCCGCAAATGCTCTCCATCTATCAGGGGCATGACAACGGTGACTTCTTCGAAGCGCTGACCCTGCAGGAATCTGCCTCCACCCTGCGCAAACAGCTTGGTGCCCCGGCAGAAGCAAAATACGTGATCCGCACCATCAAGGCGGACAAAGAAGGATCAGAGCACCGCACGGAATCGCGCATATGGCTCAATGATGGCTTCAAACCCATCGGGCGTCAGGAAAACCTGCCCCCGCTGTACGACCCGCGCACCAGACCATGGTACACCGCAGCCAAGAACAGCGAAGGCATAATACAGACGAATTACTACGCCTTTCACACAGACCTCGGCTTCGGCTTCACACTGGCTCACCGTATTGACGAACCCTGCAGCGGGGTGTTTGCCGTGGATATTTCGCTGGATACCATGTCCAAATTTCTGCAGCAGCAGGAGGATGTGGCAGACGGTCTGGTCTTTCTGTTCACGGATGAGGGCATTCTCACCGGCTATCCTGACCCCGCACGCATGGTGCCCGCCGGCACAATACGCAGCGACAACACCTTTCTTCCGGTCACTGTGAGTTCCCTCAGTGATCCGGTGGCCTCTGCCACCTATGAGATGTACCGCGAGCAAGGCCCGTTCCGCGTTAACTCCTTCACATTGGACGGTGAGGAATGGCTTGCCCGAGTCACCCCGCTGCCGGGGCGCACCGGACTCAGGGAATTCGTGGGGGTGGCGGTGCCGCTGCACCACTATACCGCCGTTTTTGACAACGCCATGCACAGGGGATTCGCCTTTGCGGTGGGCGTATTTGTCTGCATGCTTCCCGTGCTGGTGTCGCTCTCCAGACGCATTTCACGCCCGCTGGCCCTGCTGGCCGATGAAATGGACAAGGTGCGCCACTTCCAGCTCGGAAGCAGACGGGAAATCCATTCGCGCATCAAGGAGGTTGCAGAGCTGACCTCTTCGTTCAACACCATGGTCAAGGCGCTGGATGCCTTCACCCGCTATCTGCCCAAGGCGCTGGTGCGCCAGTTCGTCACCTCGGGCATAGATCCGGTGCTGGGCGGCGAAAGGCGGGAACTGAGCCTGCTCTTCACCGACATTGCCAACTTCACGGACATTGCCGGACATATGCAGGCAGAGAAGATGATGCTCCATATTTCGCGCTATTTTCAGGTGCTCAGCACGCCCGTGCTGGATACGGGCGGCACCATAGACAAGTTCATCGGCGATGCCATGATGGCCTTCTGGAACGCCCCGCTGCCACAGCACGACCACGCCCAAAGGGCCTGCGAGGCCGCCCTGCGCTGCAACGCCGCACAGGATGAACAGAACGCCCGCTGGAAGGCAGAAGGCAAGCCCCCCATGCCCACCCGCTTCGGGCTGCACGCGGGTGACTGTATCGTGGGCAACGTGGGCACGTCCGACCGCATGAACTACACGGCTATGGGAACATCCGTAAACGTGGCCTCGCGCCTTGAAGCCCTGAACAAGTTTTACGGCACCCGGATACTCGTTTCCGGCTCCATTGAAATGCAGGCACGCAAGGACTTTATCTTCCGCACCGTGGATACGGCCTGCCCGCGCGGCATTAGCGAGCCTGTGGAACTGTTCGAACTGCTCGGCACCGCCAATGCCCTTGCGGACAGCACAACCTTTCCCAGCCGTTTCTCGCCGGATGCCATTACGCAGTGGGAAGACGCCGTGCGGAACTACCGCGCCCGCCGGTTCCAAGAAGCGCTGCATGCATTCACTGTGTGGCATGAAGCCAATCCGGATGACCCCCTTGCCGCACTGTATGTGCAACGTTGCCATGCCGGTCTGCACCTGCCTGAGGACAGCGACTGGTCGCCCGTGGAGCACCATGTCTGACGCGGTTGCGCGCGGGAGGCTTACTGTGCCCCGCGCAGCTCCCTAAATACCTGTAATCGGCCTGACATACGCCTGCTATGCGCCTGCCATACTCCTGCCGTCGCGCCTGTAATCCAGCCACAGCGTAGTGCAGCCAGCGATGCCATGGACAGACTGCTCCGCTCACAGTGCAGCCCCCCACGGACCAACCCCACGGACCAACCACACGGACCAGCCACACGGACCAGCCACACAGGCCAACCACAAGAGCAAGAATGATCAAGACGGATTTTCTGTAATGTTGTAGCAGTGTCCCATGAAGGACATGGGGGCAATCAAACACAACATGCGCGATACGAGCTACAGACAACGGAT
>JBKEAK010000111.1:0-13967 GCA_047972125.1 Halodesulfovibrio sp. | reverse complement strand
TCTCTGACCAGTTCCGCGTGCGCGACGATACCACGGGCCAGGTCATCACCACCCGTACCATTCTTTCGAGCAATGGCTTGTATGCCCAGCCTTCACCCGGTACCGTGGAAAGCCGGACGGGGAAAACCGTGCCGGTGGACATAACGGTTTCCGGCACCATCGACCTGCAGAACCAGACAACCGGGGCAGTGATAGTACTACGCGACGCAACCGACAGAAAACGGTCGGAAGAAGTGCTCAGAACCAGTCTGGGGCAACTCAGGCGCACGTTTGAACAGACGGTGCTCGCCCTTGCCATAACCTCGGAAAAACGGGACCCCTACACCGCCGGTCACCAGACGCGTGTGGCGCGCCTTGCCTGCGCCATTGCGGACAGGCTCGGCCTGCATGGGGAATCCATAGAGGCCGTGCGGGTGGCAGGCACCCTGCACGATATAGGGAAGATATACATCCCCGCAGAAATTCTTGCGAAGCCGGGAAGACTGACAAATCTGGAAATGGATCTCATGCGCACCCATCCCACAGTGGGGCACGATATTCTCAGCCAGATCAGTTTTCCGTGGCCTGTTGCGGACATCGTACACCAGCACCACGAGCGGCTGGACGGCTCAGGCTACCCCAATGGACTAACCGGGCAGGATATTCTACAAGAGTCGAAGATACTTGCCGTGGCTGACGTGGTTGAGGCCATGTCTTCTCACCGCCCCTACAGGCCGTCTCTGGGGCTGCCGCCTGCGCTGGATGAAATCCGCGAAGGCATGGGCACAGCCTATGACAAGGATGCTGCCGAAGCCTGCATAGCCCTGTTCGAGGCGGGATTCTCCTTCCAGCCTGACTGAGAGGTTCGGCCCGACTGACATATTAGGCAGATTAGGCAGGTTAGGCCGAAGCAAGCGGATGAGAAAACGCCCCGTCCGGCAGCTGGACCGTGGCCTACCCCTTACGCGAACCTGACACGCAACACCGAAAACGAAGCTATCCGGAGCAGGCGTAATGCCAAGCAAAGCGCACATACTGATCATAGACGACGAAGAAGCCATACGATTTTCCCTGCGGGGCATTCTGGAAGACGAAGGCCACACCGTGGCTGAAGCGGAAACTGGCGAATCAGGTCTGGAAAAACTGCAGAGCGAGCAGCCCGATCTTGTTTTTCTGGACATCTGGCTCCCCGGCATGGACGGCCTTGCCGTTCTGGCAAAGATAAAGGAACGCGACAGCTCCCTGCCCGTGATCATGATATCCGGCCACGGCAACATTGAAACGGCCGTCAACGCCATCAAGCGCGGCGCGCACGATTTCATCGAAAAACCCCTTTCGCTGGAAAAAGTGGTTATTGCCGCTGCCAAGGCCTTGGAATTCCACAACCTGCGCAAGGAAAACCTCGCCCTGAAAACGCGCATTGCCACGGAGCAGAGCGTAACGGTAACCGGCGATTCCCCGCCCATCGTCAAACTGCGCGAGCAGATTGAACGGGTGGCTCCCACGGATGCGTGGGTGCTCATCACCGGCGAAAACGGCACCGGCAAGGAAATCGCAGCCCGTTCCATACACGCCCAGTCAAAGCGCAAAGACAAGGCGCTGGTGGCCGTGAACTGCGCGGCCATTCCCGAAGAACTCATAGAGAGTGAACTCTTCGGCCATGAAAAAGGGGCCTTTACCGGGGCCGATCAGGCCAAGACTGGCAAGTTTGAACTGGCGGACAACGGCACCCTGTTCCTTGATGAAATCGGCGACATGAGCATGAAGACGCAGGCCAAGATTCTGCGCATTCTGCAGGAACAGTGCTTCGAACGCGTGGGGGGCAACAAGACCATGCACGTGAACGTGCGCGTTATTGCCGCCACGAACAAGAACCTTGAGGAAGAGATTCTCAAGGGCAACTTCCGCGAAGACCTCTACTACCGCCTGCGGGTGTTCCCCCTTTCGCTGCCGCCCCTGCGCAATCGTGGCGAGGATATTCTGAACCTCATCCAGGAATTTCATGGGGCCATGGTGCGCGAACACGGGTTCAAGCCCATCGGCTTCACCAAGGAAGCAGAGCAGTGCCTGCTCGCCTATCCGTGGCCGGGCAATGTGCGCGAGCTCAAAAATTTTGTCGAACGCATGCTTATCATGTTCGCGGGGCAGACCGTGGACGTGCTCGATCTGCCGCCGGAATTCGCCGCATCAGGGCCTGCATCGGGCTCTGTTTCCATGGACGGCAGCGCCGGAATAGAACCCGGAGCCGTGGATTTCAAACTGGCGCGCAACGCGTTTGAAGCAGCCTTTCTGGATTCGAAACTCAAGGAATTTGATGGCAACATCAGCAAACTTGCAGAAGCCATCGGCCTTGAACGAAGCTACCTGTACCGCAAACTCAAGTCGTACAATATTCAGACTGCCGAATAATCGGCACCGGCACGGAGGATACCATGCATACCCTCGTCTTGTTACGGCACGGACAAAGCGCCTGGAATCTTGAAAACCGTTTCACCGGATGGACCGATGTGGACCTCAGTCCCATCGGCGAGCAGGAGGCAAGGGACGGTGCCCGCCTGATGCAGGAAGCCGGACTCTCCTTCGACATCTGCTACACCTCTGTTCTCAAACGGGCCATCCGCACGCTGAACATAGCGCAGGAGCAGATGGACCTGCTCTGGCTGCCGGTGCACCGCCACTGGCGGCTGAACGAACGCCACTACGGAGCCCTGCAGGGTCTCAACAAGGCCGAAACGGCCCGTGAATACGGCGACGAACAGGTGCTCATATGGCGACGCAGCTACGATACGCCGCCGCCCGCCCTTACGCCGGATGATCCCCGTTTTCCCGGCAAGGACCCACGCTATGCGGATGTTTCCCCTGCCGAGCTGCCCTTGTGTGAAAGCCTGAAGGATACGGTGGCACGCGCCCTGCCCTACTGGCATGAGACCATAAGCCCCGTCATACGCTCCGGCAAACGGGTGCTCATCGCCGCGCACGGGAACAGCCTGCGCGCACTGGTCATGCATCTGGATGCCATGACACCGGACGCCATCATGAAGCTGAACATCCCCACCGGCCTGCCGCTGGTATACGAACTCAACGACGACCTTACCCCCATACGCCATTACTATCTCGGCGATCAGGCCGAGGCCGAGGCAAAGGCCAACGCCGTGGCAGCGCAGGGCAAGGCGAAATAACGCACGCCCGTGGCGGCAACCAAGAACGGAGAACGCGACACAACATGCCAGCTTCCTCCCTGCGCCTGAAGACCTACGAGATCATCTTCGAAGCTGAAACCCCAGCGGGCCGAGCATTCGACATAGCGCTCATCGCCAGCATCATATGTTCCGTCGCCGTGGTCATGCTGGACAGTGCCACACCCCCAGCCAGCCCCTATGCTCCGGCGCTGCGCTGGGCAGAGTTCCTGTTCACCGGCCTGTTCACGGCAGAATATGCACAACGGCTGTGGTGCGTGCAGCATCCTATCCGCTACGCCCGCAGCTTTTTCGGCATCGTCGACCTGCTCTCGGTCCTGCCCACATGGCTGGTACTGGCCTTTCCCGCTGTGCAGTTCTTTGCGGTGCTGCGCGTGCTCAGGGTGCTGCGTGTCTTCCGCGTGCTCAAGCTCGTGCAGTACGTGCACGAGGGCACCCTGATCATGAAGGCGCTGCGGGCGAGCAGAAAACGTATCACGGTGTTCTTTTTCTGGGTGGTAACCCTTGTCATTCTCTTCGGCGCACTCATGTATGTGATCGAAGGTGAAGAAAACGGATTCACCTCCATCCCGCGCGCTGTCTACTGGGCCGTGGTCACGCTCACCACGGTCGGATACGGGGACATATCCCCTAAAACACCGATGGGACAGTGCCTTGCCTCCATTGTCATGATTCTGGGCTACAGCATCATAGCCGTGCCCACAGGCATCATCACCATGGAAATGGCCCGCACCACCTCTGTATCGCCAAAGGACATCAGCACCGAGGTCTGCCCCGCGTGCAATCGCGAAGGGCACGATACCGATGCCGTGCATTGCAAATTCTGCGGTGAAAAGTTGTAAAAACTATGCCGTGAGGTTTTGAGGGGGCCCATGCAAGTGTTACGTACATTTTTGTCTGCAGGGATCGGGTGCGCCGTGCTCATTTTTGCCATGAGGCAGTTCGGCGGCCGCTGCACCCCGTGATTACTGCTCTATGCAGCCGCCGGTGCCGGCGGCATTGCCTATGCCATTCTATCTTTCGTGTTATAACTATGGCGTTCAGCCGTCCAATCGGGCATAACATGATAAGCGCGGCGAGGGAGCCGACCGTCATCGGCACAGACCTCCCGTGAACACACTCACTCTGTACCGGAGATTTACATGGCCAGTAATATAAGCATGAAGATGAAACAGAAGCAGTATGAAGGGCACGTGGTAGACTACGTGACCGTTTCAAAGGGCTACTTTCTCATCGTCAGTGAAGACAACAACTTCCAGAGCATCCTGCGCGGCACGGTGCAGAAGCACCTTGCCATAACGGAAGATTGCATGTCCGTGGTCAGCAATCCCGACCACATTCTCAAGGCGATCAAGGATACCAGCATGCGCCGCAAGAGCATTCTGGTCTTCATAGAGCGCACCCTGCAGGGCAAGGATATGGGGTTCCTTGTCCGGCAGTTGAAGAACGCTTTCGACTTCGTGAAGATCATCATCCTCACGGGCGAGGCCGACAGACACAAGCTGGTGCTTCTGCATGAAATAGGTGCGGATAACTTCATCACGAAGCCCATTTCCATCAATACGCTGATCGAAAAAATCGCCTTCACCATCAAGCCACAGGGCAAACTGGGGCAGCTTATCGATCTGGCCAAAAGCATGGTGACACGCGGCGCTTATGATCAGGCTCTGAAAGCCAGCCGCAAGATTCTCGAAATCAAGCCCAACTCCGCTGCCGGTTTTCTGGTCATGGGCGACGCCTTCAAGGGGCTCGGCAAGCTCGACAAGGCGCGCGAAGCATACGAAAGCGCCAGCGACAATGCCCAGCTCTATCTTGAGCCCCTGAAAAAACTCGCCGACCTGCACAAGGAAACGGGAGACGTGGACCAGCAGCTCAAGTATCTGGAACGCCTTGACAAACTCAGCCCGCTGAACGTGGAACGCAAGGTGGATATGGGCACCATCCATGTGGAACTGGGCAATGAGGAAGAAGCAGAAAAACTCTTCAACAGCGCCGTGAATCAGGCCACCCGCGAGGCACTTTCCTACATCGGCGAAATTTCCGAACGCATCGGCCATGTCTATTCCCAGCGTGATCCGGTTCGTGCCGAGCAGTATTACCGCCGTGCGCTCGACGCAAAGGGCGATATGCTCGAAAAGTCCGACATCGCCACCTTCAACAGCCTCGGCATTGCCCTGCGCAAACAGGGTAAATGGTATGAGGCCACGCAGGAATATGAAAAGGCGCTGCGCATTGCCCCCGATGACGAACATCTTTTCTACAACGCAGCCATGGCCTGCGCAGAAGGCAAGCAGTTCCGCACCTCGGCGGAGCATCTGGAAAGTGCCCTCGGCATCAATGCCGACTTCCCCCGCAGGGACAAGACCATCGCATTCAACATGGGCGTGGTGTACATGCGCGTAGGTAACAAGAACCGGGCAAAGGAAATGCTCGAAATCACCCTTGAGCTGGAACCGGATTTCGCCAAAGCCCGGGAAATGCTCAGCCAGATGCAATAGCAGCAGGCAACCACTATTCCACCAAAACGGGTGCCGCCAGAGATGCGGCACCCGTTTTTTCTTGCAATACAGGCAACATGGAAGCAGATGCACCGGAAGCGGCGGCATGCCCGCGCAAACTACTTGAGCTTATCCGGAATAGTTGATATAGTTGCCCGCAATTCAGGAATTATCCAGATACCGGAACAGTTCAGGAGGAGTACGTGTCCAAATTTACGGTTAACAAGACCATAGCGGAAATCAACGATCGCATTCGCAAGGGCAAGGCTGTTGTCCTGAATGCCGAAGAAATGACCGAAGCCGTCCGCACCATGGGCAAAGAAAAAGCCGCACGCGAAGTGGACGTGGTCACCACGGGCACCTTTTCCCCCATGTGTTCCTCCGGCCTGCTGTTCAATATCGGCCAGAAGGAACCCCCGACCATGAAGACCTCCAAGGTCTGGCTGAACGGTGTTCCCGCCTATGCGGGCCTTGCCGCCGTGGACAGCTACATCGGTGCCACCGAGCCTTCTGAAGATGACCCGCTGAACAAGGTCTATCCCGGTTCTTTCAAATACGGCGGCGGTCACGTCATCGAAGACCTCGTGCGCGGCAAGTCCGTGCATCTTCGTGCAGAGGCCTACGGCACTGACTGCTACCCGCGCAAGTCGCTGGACAAGAAGATCAGCCTTGCCGACCTGCCCTTTGCAGAGCTGTACAACCCGCGCAACTGCTACCAGAACTACAACGCAGCCGTTAACCTGACGAGCCGCATCATCTATACCTACATGGGCCCGCTCAAGCCCAACATGCGTAATGTGAACTATGCCACGGCGGGCAAGCTCTCGCCGCTGTTCAATGATCCGCTGTTCAAGACCATCGGGTTCGGCACGCGCATATTCCTTGGCGGCGGCACCGGCTATGTTGTTGGTGCGGGTACGCAGCATGTGCCCAACCCCAAGCGTACCGAACGCGGCCTGCCCCTTTCCGCCGCAGGCACCCTGCAGCTCAAGGGCGATCTCAAGAAGATGAATGCGCGCTACCTGCGCGGCCTGAGCTTCCTCGGCTACGGCTGCACGCTCAGCGTGGGCGTGGGCATTCCCATTCCCATCCTGAACGAAGAAATCGCGTGGTACACCGGCGTTGACGATTCCGATATCCAGATGCCCGTAAAGGACTATGGTCACGATTATCCCAACTGCCTGCCCCGCGTGCTGCAGCATGTGACCTATGAAGACCTCAAGAGCGGCGAAGTGGAAATTCAGGGCAAGAAGGTTGAAACCGTTCCCATGACCAGCTACTCCATGTCGCTGGAAGTGGCCAACACCTTGAAGTCATGGATAGAAAAGGGCGAGTTCCTTCTTTCCGAACCCGTGGAACCCATTCCCGCATGGTAAAGATGACGCAGTACGAAGAGAAGATTCAGGCCCTTGAGGACTACCTCAGGGGCCTTTCCCATGAACGTATCGGCGTTGCCGTTTCTGGCGGTGTAGACAGCCGCCTGCTGGCCTTCACTCTCAGACGCCTGCAGATTCCCTTCACGGCAGTGCATGCCACCGGCCCGCACCTCAGCCCCGAAGAAGCGGCCTTTGCCCGCCGCTGGCTCGCTGTTTCCGGCATCCGGCACATGGCAATCCGCTTCGATCCGCTGCAGGTTTCCGCCGCGTCGGCCAACGGCAAAGACCGCTGCTACCATTGCAAATATGCCCTGTTCCGGGGTTTTCGCGATCTGTACGGGCCCGATGCTGTCATTCTGGAAGGCTCAAACGCAACCGACGGCACAGAATACCGTCCCGGCCTGCGTGCCCTTGAAGAACTGGACATACGCAGCCCTTACAGGATTGCAGGCATGACCAAGGACGATATTCGTCGCCTTGCCGCAGAAAGCGGTCTGGACAGGCCCGACCAGCCTTCACGCCCCTGCCTGATGACACGGTTTGCCTACGGCCTTGCCCCCGACGCGGAAACCCTTGCCAGACTGGGCCGCGCCGAAGATGCGCTGGAACAGACAGGGCTTACGGGCTACCGGTTGCGCATTCCCGAACAGGGCAAAGCCGTGCTGCAGATTCCGGCCCAGCAAAAATCCCTTGCGCAGACAGCCCTTGACACGGTAAAGAGCCTGCTCGCAATGGAAGGTTTCAAGGATGTGGAAATCGTTTTTGCTGAATCCGTAAGCGGTTACTATGACAGGCTCGACTGAGCGGTCCGACCGCTGGACAAGGCGCCGCATACCGAGTAGTATATTCTATTGATCACAACGTTGAAGGAGACTTGTCATGGCTCACAAGAAGATTGAACGCAAAAAGGAACTGGACCGCCGCCGCAAGCGCCGCGAAGAACGCATCAAGCAGCGCATCAAGGAAGCCAAGGCCGCCGCAAAGGCCTAGTTCCACTGCTTTTGGCCGTAGCGATACGGCTGCCTGTTTTGCTATCTCTGTGGCGGTTTCATCAGCCCTGCTATGAAACCGCTGCTCAGTTATATTGCGGGGTTATCCCGTGTTCTGTTTTTTTTGTTGATAGTGGAGGATGCGATGCCCATTTATGAGTATCGTTGCAACGCATGCGAACAGATCTTCGAGGAATGGCAGAAGTCCTTTGAAGATACCCATCCCGACTGCCCGGTCTGCGGCGGTTCTTCCGAACGCGTAATGTCCAACACCACCTTCGTTCTGAAGGGCGGCGGATGGTACGTATCCGAGTACGGACGTAACAGCGCAAGTTCCCATTCCGACAATTCGGCAGCTGCTGCCAGCAATGGTGGCAACGGCGGTAACGGCGGCAGTAACGGTGCTGGCGGCAACGGCAGTTCCGACAACGCAGGTTCCGCACCGGGATCAGGAGCAACTTCTGCTTCAGGCACCTCCGACGCAGTGGCGTCCGGTGGTACCGCTTCTTAACCATCAAGGCGGCCCGAGGGCTGCCTTTTTTTTGATCGCTGCCGCCTGCAGGCGGCAAACTTCCGAACCTGCAACCCGATCGAGAGTCAGCCACCATGATTGATCGCTATACCCGCCCTGAAATGGGTCAGCTCTGGACGCTGGAAAACAAGTTCCGCGTCTGGCTGGAAGTGGAAATTGCCGTGTGCGAGGCATGGCACAGACTCGGCGAAATTGACGCCGAGAGCATGAAGCAAATCCGCGAAAAGGCCGACTTTGATGTGGATCGCATTCTTGAAATTGAAGAGACCACCCGCCACGACGTCATCGCATTTCTGACCGCCGTGGAAGAAAAGGTAGGCCCCGCCGCCCGTTTCATCCACCTTGGCTGCACCTCTTCCGACATCGTGGACACCGCCAACGGCGTGCTTCTTACCCGTGCGGGCGAAATGATCTGCAAGGGCTTTGAACGCCTGCTTGAGTCCCTCAAGACTCTTGCTTACGCCCACAAGGGCCGCCTGTGCATGGGCCGCACCCATGGCATTCACGCGGAACCCACCAGCTTCGGCCTGAAGATGGCCGGTTTCTACGCTGAATTCTCCCGCCACTACGAGCGCTTCAAGCATGCGCTTGACGGCATCCGCATCGGCAAGATTTCCGGTGCCGTAGGCACCATGGCCATGATTCCCGCTGAAGTGGAAATCATCACCTGCGAACTGCTCGGCCTTGCCGTGGACCCCATTTCCACGCAGGTCATCCAGCGCGATCGTCACGCACACTTCTTCACCTCCCTTGCTCTTGCAGCTGGCGGTGTTGAACGCCTGTGCGTGGAGCTGCGCCACCTGCAGCGCACCGAAGTGCTCGAAGCGGAAGAAGGCTTCCGCAAGGGCCAGAAGGGTTCTTCCGCTATGCCGCACAAGAAGAACCCCATTTCCGCCGAGAACATGACCGGCCTTTCCCGCCTGGTGCGCACCAACGCCCTTGCCTCTATGGAAAACATGGCCCTGTGGCACGAACGCGACATCAGCCACTCCTCCGTGGAACGCGTGATCATGCCGGACTCCACCATTCTCATGGACTACATCCTGCATCGTCTGGCCGGTCTTATCGACAACCTGCGCGTAATTCCCGAAAACATGGACCGCAACCTCATGGGCTCCATGGGCCTGTTCTTCTCGCAGCGAGTACTGCTCGGGCTGGTAGAATCGGGCATGGGCCGTCAGGATGCCTACGTCATGGTACAGCGCTGCGCCATGCAGAGCTGGGATACGAAGCAACTCTTCAAGGATATTGTCTGCCGGGATACTGAAATAACTTCACGACTTACGGCCGAGAAGCTTGAAGAAATATTCGACCCCAGCTACTATCTGCGCCATGAAGACCTCATATTCAACCGGGTATTCGGTTAACCGGAGTTTTTACAATGCTTGAACTCAAAAAGCGCCTTGCGCGCATTCTCGCTGAAAAGTCCTACCGCGAAGGCGATTTCACCCTCGCATCCGGCAAGAAGAGCGAATATTACTTCGACTGCCGCCAGACCGCCCTGCATCCTGAAGGTTGCTGGCTCATCGGCCAGCTGTTCTTTGACCTGCTCAAGGACAGAGACATTCACGGCGTAGGCGGCATGACCCTCGGCGCTGACCCGCTTGTCAGCTCCGTTGCTGTCATCTCCCACGAAAAGGGCAAGCCGCTGCCCGCCCTTATCGTGCGCAAGCAGGCCAAGGGCCATGGCACCGGACAATACGTTGAAGGTCTTGCCAACTTCACCGAAGGCCAGACAGTTTACATGCTTGAAGATGTCGTTACCACGGGGGGATCCGTCATCACCGCCATCGAGCGCATAGAAGCCGCCGGCCTCAAGGTCGCGGGCGTATGCTGCGTGCTCGACAGGCAGGAAGGCGGACGTGAAGCCCTGCAGGCAAAGGGGTATGAACTGGTGTCCATTTTCACCCGTAAAGAACTGGTGGAACTGGCGAACGCTTAGCAAGCATCCGGCGCGCCCGCGACCTGCGGGCGCGCTTTAATCGCAAGGACTCTATGCGCTCCGCATTATTCTCGGTTGTGTTTCTGTCCATCGTCACGCTCGCCCTTCCCGTGGCGGGCCTCTGTGCAGACCCTGCAGCAGGCTGGCAAGCCCGCTTTGAAGAGCATCCGGGAATCCCTCCCTCGCTTGTCGCGGTGGACAAGGGAGCGCAACAGCTCTTTCTGATGGAGCACAAGAGTCCGCTGGCCGTCGCCGCCCAGTATGTCTGCACGACAGGTCAGGTGATAGGCGACAAGCAGGATGAGGGCGACAAGAAAACGCCGGAAGGTGTGTACTTCGTACAACGCCACATTCCGAACGGGCTCGATTTCGGCCTCTACGGCGGCATGGCCTACACCCTGAACTACCCCAACCCCATGGACCTGCTCCGCAGGAAATCGGGCCACGGCATCTGGGTGCATGGGCGCGGTCACAGCATTGTCCCGCGTGAAACGCAGGGCTGCGTGGCCATGAACAACTCCGACCTGCTGCAGCTTGGCCCCAAGCTCAAGCCCGGCACCCCCGTTGTTCTGGCGCAGTCCATTGCAGACAAGGCGCCCCAGACCACAGAAGAGAAAAAGATCGCCTCTGCCATCGTCAACATGACCCGCGAATGGGCAACCGCGTGGGGCAACCGCGATCCGGTCATGTTTGAATATTATGACGGCGATGCATACACCAAGTCCCGCTCCGGCGATTTTGCCGAGTTCGTGGCGACCAAGACCCGGCTGTTCAACAACCTGCCGTGGATTCTGAACTGGATAGACGATATTTACGTGCTGCAGGGCCCGGACTACTGGGTTTCGTGGTTTAAGCAGTATTACCGGGCGCCCAACCTGACGGTTCAGGGCTACCGCCGCCTCTACTGGCACAAGGACACGGAAGGCAACCTGCTCATCGCCGGCATGGAATGGGAACGGGCCGATCTTGACCTTGAAGCGGATTTTCTCAAGGCACAGAAATCCGGAGTGGATAGTTTTATCGAGGGGTGGCGAACCGCGTGGGAATCTGCTAACCTGAAGAAGTACGCGGAAAGCTATACTGAAACTGCATCGCAGGGCACCCGCAAGGGTGTAGATGCCATACGCGACCATAAGAAGGGTGTATGGGCCACTGCCAAGCCCAAGAAAGTACGCCTGAGCGACCTGCGCTACTCGATTGACAGCAACGGCCTGACCGTTGAAATGGTACAGAACTACAGCAGCTCCGACGGATTTGGCGATAAGGGTATCAAGACCATTGTGTTGCGCCCCTATGGCATATCCTGGAGAATTGAAAGCGAAGACTGGAGACCGCTCTAGATGAATGAAAAGTACAGCGTATTGTTCATGCGCGATGACACCAAGGTGCACCGGTTCAGAATTAGCCCCATGTGGCTCAAACTCCTGATATGGATGCAACTCATACTGGTGGTTACCGCATCGCTGGGAATTTACGCTGGATACACCTACTGGGACCAGAACGCCGCGTTGCAAAGCGAACGTGCAGACTTGCAACGCGAACTGCGCGCCACGCAGGTGCAGCTTGAACGCCTTGAGAATATTGAACAGATACTGCAGTCCAACGACCCTGAAGAACTGCAGGCCCTTTTCGGCACCATGAGCATTGAGGACTCTTCCAAGGAAAAGCCCACGGTTGACCTTTCCGCCCTGCTGGCAACGGAAGACGTGCAGCTGGTCAGCGTTGAAAATGTCATGCTCAAGCCTGCCGACGACGGAACCATCCGCCTTTCGTTCGATATCAACAACCTCGACAGCGCGAAGACCATAGACGGTATTACCAACCTTTCCATTGTCGGCCGAGACGGTCAGGTATTTCCCATCAATGCGGACAGCAAGGACCTGAAGTTCACCATCTCCCGCTTCAAGAAGGTGGTTACGAGCTTCTCTCTGCCGGAAACGACCACCCTCAAGGACCTGTATGCCCTGCGCATAGCCATCAATGCGGACAACAAGACCGTGCTGAAGGACCTGTTCCCCATAGAATCCATCCTGCAGTAATTATTTCCCGCACCAACGCAAGAGAGCCGGTCAGTGACCGGCTCTCTTTTTTTCATTTCGTTACGGGCAGGGAGCGCTCAGAAACGGCGCTTGCTGCGTAGTGCAAGGCGGGACTACACCACGGCAATGGAATCGCCCGGTTTCAGGGTGCCGCCGGACAGGATGCGCACGAATACGCCTTCAGTCGGCATGATGCAGTATCCCACGGTCTTGTGAATATTACACTTGGAATGACACTTCTTGCCAATCTGGGTAATTTCCATCTCCACGCCGTCTCCGGCGCGCAGCTTGGTCCCGACCAGAAGACGGGCAAGCGGAATGCCCCGTACAAGCAGGTTTTCCGCAAAATCACCGTCAGACAGCGAGGGCATTTTCTCACGCATGGGGTCGACACTTTCAATGGCCAGCAGGCTGACCTGCCTGCCGGTGCCGCCATGCACATCGCCGACAATGCCGAAGTCCTTTTCAAGCGTAACGCTCTGCACAGGCACTTTCTTCTCACCCGTCCGGGTGCTGGTGCACACGGCCACGATGGTTCCGTTCATGAGTAACCTCCAACAGTATGTATGGAGCATGCCTCATCAGAAGAATCCTGACAAGTTCGGTCAGACTTAGTGCCGGTCACGCACAAGGCGGCGTCACACAAGGTGCAGATAGCTGGAAAGATCGCGTATGCCGAGCGCCCTGCAGTCCACGTACAGGCCCGCATAGTCCTCGTAGGTACGCGGCCTGCCGAAGACATTATACAGGGTGGATGCATTGCCGAACGGCAGATTGTGGAAGGCCGCAACCTGCGGATGCAGGGGCAGCTCGAATTCCGGATACGGGTCCTGAAAGGCCCCGGCCAGCACACCGGGCAGCGGTGCATAGCCCAGATGGGACAATATGCCTTCCGCCACGTGCAGAACGAGCCGCCGGTTGGGATGATTGATGGTATTGAAGAGCTTCTCCGTCCTGAACAGTTCCAGAATCAGGTCCACCGTGTGCACCACGCAGCCCTGCTCCTTCTCTCGCTCGCGGCAGACGGATTCCTCGAACAGCGCTGCCAGATCATGCTTTGCGGCAATGTCCGTATGCAGGCACACATAGAGAATCTCTTTCTTCTCAAGCCCCATGTCCACAAGCCGGTCCAGAAAGATGTCGCCGAATTCGATGGGGCTCTTGTTGGTCCAGAACGGCCAGTAGCCCTTGAACAGCATGTTGGGAATAGCAGCGGTCACTGCCGACTGGTTCACCCGCTCCAGAAGCGCGGCAGAGGCATGGTCATCCCACTTCTCGCCCAGAGGCTGATACAGAAACAGGGCACACTGCTGCAACTGCGCATCCGGAATATCTTCACGCAGATAGTTGGTGTATTTGACGATCTCGAACTCCTGCCCGAACTGCGGATGCAGCATGAGCAGCTTGCGGAGCGG
>JBKEAK010000110.1:0-2069 GCA_047972125.1 Halodesulfovibrio sp. | reverse complement strand
TTTGGCAAGCGCATTACCCGGCTGGATGATTGCTGGAATTGCCCCCCCTATCGGCAGGAATGCAGGGATGAGGCGCGGATAGTGCATTTTCACGGCCCAAAACCGTGGGAATATAACGGCGGTCTGGCAGATCTGCGCATTAATCATTACGACTACATGCGGGGGATCTGGATGGAATATCTGAAACCCGAGGAAGTTCCGCTGGTGGAAAGTTGGGCGTAGGCCGGACTGAAGGGATTGTTTTTACTCTATACTCTGAAGTATTCTGCGTGCTGTCCGATAAGGTTGAAACCGGGGCCTGAGCGCCCCCCCCCCGTTGACGCTGCCAGCGCCGACCCGATCGGGGCTGGTTGATTGCGGATTGCAGATGACGGATTGCCGCTAAACGGCGATTTTGGGCTTGAAAAGGCCCACCTATACCATGGAGGCCATCCCATGACGGATACAATGGATGCGACGAGCGCGCCCAGGCAGGACATTCTGCACGGTTCCGAGCAGGAGCATGAGGACAATCTGCTCCAGCTGGTAACTTTTCGCATTGGTGAAGAAGAATTTGGGGTCGATATCCTTTCCGTTCAGGAAATTATCCGCCTCATGCAGATCACCATGGTACCCCATGCCGCCGTCTTTATCGAAGGCGTCATCAATCTGCGCGGCAAGGTCATTCCCGTCGTCAACATGCGCACCCGTTTCAATCTGCCCGCCGTGGAGCATGACGGCAACACGCGTATTGTGGTCATGGAGTTCAACCAGAAAATCGTGGGTTTTCTGGTGGACGGCGTGTCCGAAGTGCTGCGCATTCCCGCCTCTACCGTGGAGCCTGCGCCCCCGGTGGTTTGCGGCATAGGCTCCGAATATATTCGGGGTGTTGGCAAGCTTCAGGATCGCCTGCTCATTCTGCTTGACCTCGACACGTTATTGAGCGACATGAACGCCGATGCGGGTTAGCATGGCGGCCAGGCGCGCACTACTGATTCCGTGCGGACAAAGGGCTTTTTGAAGCCCTGAGCCCTGCGGTTTTTTGAGTGAACGACGCGCAGCCTGAAGCCTTCGCCAGCCGGAGCGGCACAGCCGCCACGGTTATGCCGCCGCAGCAGGAGGCCTTATGTCCATGCGTCTTTCCCGTTCCATTGTGGGTGAAGCAGAAGCCCGCGCCGTAAGCCGCGTTATTACTGAAGACGGCTATCTCGGCATGGGCAACGAGGTGCGACTTTTTGAAGAAGAAGTCGCCCGCTATCTCGGCGTTAAACCCAGCCAGGTCATTTCCGTCAATACGGGTACAGCGGCCCTGCATCTTGCTGTTGATGCCGTTGCCTCCCAGTGCCGTGTGGACGGCAAGCCGGAAGTGCTGGTTCCTTCCCTTACATTTGTGGCGTCTTTTCAGGCCATTACCGCTGCGGGCTGCCTGCCTGTGGCCTGCGATGTGCTGCCCGAAACCGGCACCATTGACCTTGCCGATGCCGAACGCCGCCTGACCCCACGCACCATTGCCATAATGCCCGTGCACTATGCCAGCAATCCCTGGCACCTTGATGCCATCTATGACTTTGCCCGTGCCAAGGGCCTGCGCGTGGTGGAAGACGCCGCCCACGCCTTTGGCTGCAAAAGCAGGGGCCGCATGATAGGCAGCTTTGGCGACATGGTCTGTTTCAGCTTTGACGGCATTAAAAATATCACCTGTGGCGAAGGTGGCTGCCTTGTGGCTTTTGACGAAGCTGCGGGCAGTGTGGCCTCCGACGCCCGGCTGCTCTCTGTTGCCAATGACGCAAAACAGCGCTTTGCAGGCGCCCGCTCGTGGGATCCCGACGTGACCCGGCAGGGTTGGCGCTATCACATGAGCAACATCCTGGCAGCCTTCGGGCGAGTTCAGCTGAGCCGGCTTGAATCCGAATTTATACCGGCACGCCGGGCGCTTGGTGCCATTTACGAACAACGCCTCGCCAACGTGGACGGTCTGGCCCTGCTGACCACCGACCCTCAGGATTTTGTGGTGCGCCACATCATGCCCGTGCGTGTGCTGGGTGGTCGCAAGGATGCCATTAAGGAATTTATGGCGGCGCGGGACATCC
>JBKEAK010000109.1:0-19897 GCA_047972125.1 Halodesulfovibrio sp. | reverse complement strand
GAATCGTGCTGGTTGAGATGCGGGGGCTTGTCTTCATGTCTCCGCACATGCCCCTGCATACGCCCTTGCATATGCCCGTGCATACGCCCATGCATACATCTGATGAAGTGCTTGGTGAAACCTCTGTCGAAATGCCCGCAGCAGCGGCGCAGAGCAGGCCAAGGCCGGAACCGGAACTGTATGAGCTTGGCTGGCAGATAGTACGTCCGGAACCGGCATTCCCGCCTGCACAGGGCAGGCTGCTGGTGCTGGACGCAATTGGGTGCGCAGCGGCTGGTATAGATGGGGATAAGGCTGTCGCGCGCTACGGTGCGCTACGCGATTCACTCGTGGCAGCGGCGGACCTTGTGCAGGCGTTTCCGCAAGAGCGTGAAGCCCAGCAGGCTCTTGCCGCGACAATAGTACACGATGGAGTGGACCGCATTGCCTGCCTGCTCCCCGACGATGCCTGCGCATGGAATTTCGGCAGCCTGATGCGCGAAGTGGCCCGTGCCGGTCTGCGCCGTCCTGTGCATATCACGGCGGTGGGGAACGGCGCCCTTGCTCCTTGCCCGGACTGGCCGGACAGCAAGGGCTTCACGGACGATCCGGAGCGTAAGTGTGCGGCAGGCGTTCATCCGGCCACGCCGGAACATGCTCTGGCCCTCGGGCTGCTCCTGTCGCTGAAGCAGGAAGAACCGCTCATCGGCACCGCGTATGCGGAGCTGGAATCCTTCCGTCCCGAATCCGTTGCCGCATTCATGGCCTCGCTCGGGCATATGGACGGAGCATACCGCGTCAGTGCCTCAGGAGATATCCTGATCAGACGGCTCGAACGGGCCGGTGCTCCTTCGTCCGGCTGCGTAGCGCCTGAATGCCGTATCGCATCTGACGGCTGCATCGTTATCACGGGCGGCCTTGGCGGCATGGGGCTGACGCTGGCGGAGCAGATCACTTCACAAACCGGTGCACAGGTGGTGTTGCTGCATCGCAGCATCGCACCTGCATCCGCTCTGCCGTATGCCGCCTACCGTTGCGATGTCACGGATGCCGGACAGCTTGCCGAGGCGTTTGGCTGCATCCGCCGCGAAATAGGCCCTGTGCAGGGCATTATTCACGCCGCAGGTGTTGCCGGTGACGGGTTCCTTGTCACCAAGGAACGCGATGCCTATGAGGCGGTGCTTGCGCCCAAGGTAACCGGAACATGGAACCTGCATAACGAAACCCTGCAGGACAACCTGCGGTTCTTTGTGCTGGCCTCGTCCCGCACATCGCTGGTGGGCGCACCCGGCCAGTGCGACTACACGGGGGCCAATGCCTTTTTGAACAGCTTTGCCGCTTACCGCAGGCAGCTTGGTCTGCCCGCCCTTGCCCTGTGTTGGAACACGTGGTCCGGCGTGGGCATGGCGGCGCGGCTGCATTCGGCCAACGACGGCCATACGCTGGCACCCGAGCAGGCCTTCGGGGTGCTGGACACGGCCCTTGCCTGCTCCTCGGGATTGGCCGTGGTGGCCATGTCTGACGAAGATGTGGCCTCGTACCGGCTGGCGTCATGGTCTGCGGGCCACGGACTGCCTGCCGACGACCTTGCTTCCGCAGCACAACATGCCGCAGCACAACATGCACCTCAGAGCACGGGGGTGGACGCTGCGCCTATACTGGGCGGGGTGCATGCCGAGGCCGAACTGCTTGCCATATTCAAGGACTGCCTCGGCTATGATGCGGAATTGTCCCGCGATGACGACTTCTTCGATCTCGGTGGCGATTCCATCTCCGGCACCCGTATCGTGAGCAGGGTGGACAAGGCCTTGGGCATCAAGGCCAGCGTCATCGACCTGCTGGAAAGTGATACGCTCGGCGATTTCATGGACAGGGTCCTTGCAGAATTGGAGAAGGCCGCCGGAGCGGCGCCCGCAAAGGCACCGGCACAGCTGGGGCCTGTTCCCGCTCCCGTGCGTGAAAAATACCCTGTGGGCCGCGAACAGCTTTCCATCCTGTATGCGGACCTGCTGGGCGATTCGCATCTGGGCTACAATCTGCCCGCCTTCCTGAGGCTGCCGGACAATCTGGACAAAGAGCGTCTGCAAGAAGCCATTGCCACGCTGATCAGGCGGCATGAGGTGCTGCGTACCTCCTTCTGCGATTTTGAAACGGAACATCCGCAGATGGTGGTGCATGCCTTCGACGGCTTCACGCTGGAGGAAGCGCACATACCCGACCTGTCCCACAAGGATGCCTTCATCACCCCCTTCGATCTGAAAAGGGAGCGGGGCTTCAGGGTCCGGCTGCTCGTGGTGGGCGGCAGGGAGAACATTTTGTTCTACGACATCCATCACGCGCTTGCGGATGGCAGAACCATATCTCTTATCAACACAGAGCTTTTCAGGCTCTATCATGGCAAGGAGCTGGCTCCGGTAACCCTGCAGCAAAAGGATATGGCGTGGTACCAGTTCACGCAGGATAACAGCGCAGACAGGGAATACTGGCTGAGCCTGTTCAGCAGCGGCATTCCCCGGCTTGATCTGCCTGCGGACTACCCACGGCCGCCGGTGCACACCAACCGTGGGGGCATGCACGAGTTTGCGCTTTCTCCTGAACTGATTTCCGGCATCAGGGCACTGGCCCGGCGTGAGGGTGCGACCAATTACCACATCGTGCTCACGGCATGGGCGTTGCTGGCCCATATGCATGCCCGGACGGACGATGTGGTCATCGCCATTACCGTGGACAGCCGGGGCGAGCACCACAACACGACGGGCATGCTGGCATCGCTGCTGCCTTTGCGGTTTGCCGTGAACAGCGGCGGAACCCTGAGCCAGCTGCTGGCGGAAAGCCGCCGCGTAAGCAACGATGGTCTGCGGCACAGCGCCTACATTCTCAACAATCTGCTCACAGACCTGCACCCGCCGGTTTCCCCCGGCAGGTCGCTGCTTTCGGAAGTCATCCTTTCCTACATGAATTTCGAGTTTGCCAGCGGCGAGGCCGAACTGTTCGAGGCCCTGCGTTTTACCAAGGGGGCCAGCAAGACGGATCTTTCCATCTTCGCCAGCGATACGGGAGAGACCATCAGCTTTGCGCTGGAATATTATGCGGACCTGTTCAGGCATGAAACTGTTGTCCGCATGGGGCATGACCTTGTGCACATTCTCGAAGCCATGGTGGCCTGCACCGGTGATGCACCCGTGGTTGCGGCGGTGACGCTTGAGCTGCTGCCCGCCAGTGGTATGGCTGAAGGTGTCGGCAACGATTCAGGGACACAGCCGGTACAGCGGACCCTGTCGCCGGAGCTTCATGCGGCAGTGGCTGCCTATGCGGCCCGGCAGGGTGAACCCGTCTCCACGGTGGTGCTTGCCACCTTCGGGGCGTTGCTGAGCCGGGTGACGGGGCAGGAACGGTTTGTACTGGAAGTCGGGCAACCGGAGCCGTGCATGGTGCCTTTTGCGGTTACGGAAGATACGGAGTTTGCCGAACTGCTTGCCGCAACCGGTTCGCATCTGCGCAGCGGGGGCAGCCTTGAGGCGCATGAGCAATCCTCCCTGCGCATAGGCTTTACCGCCTGTAACGGAAATGCTCCGGCAACGGGTAGATGCCTGTGCGTCGGAGAACATCGATACGACCTCTTCTGCACCGTGCACGAGTGCACAGACGCCATGACGTTGTGTTTTGAATACGATGCCCGGAAGCTGGCAGCAGAAACGGTGCAGGACTGGCTGGGCTATTTTGCGCTCTTCCTTGAAGGCATAACCATGGAAAATGCATGATGAAAATATCTGATTTGAAGTTCGGCATCCCCGTAGCGCCGCGCCGGGAAGAAGCAGTCCCGGAAGGAAAGGCTGTAGCGGGTTCCGTTGCAGGCGCCAGCCCGCAGGAAGCGGCATCGCTGGAATCGCTGTTCAGGGCCGTGGCAATGCGCCATCCGGAACGCGTTGCGCTTGCCTGCGACGAGGGCTCCATGACCTTTGCCGAGCTGGAGGCATTTTCCGCAGCCGTTGCACGGTTTATCGCGGCGCGTTTCACTGAGGCCGGAGAGTGCGGGCAGGAAGTCGTGGTGGGCGTTCTGTGCCGACGAGGCAGCCTGTATCTTGCGGCGGCCCTCGGCATCATGCGGGCCGGTGCCGTCTACCTGCCCGTAGAGCGGGAACTGCCCGCGGCCCGGCAGGAGGTGATGCTGGAACCCGCCCGTCTCATCATCACGGACAGCCATTGCCTGCGCGAGGCAGAATCGTTGCGGTACCGGCTGCCCAACCTGCCGCAGATTCTTTGCATTGATGCGGGCCACGTTGCGGAAGTTCGCGAAAAAGGCACGGAGCTGTCCAGCACGGCCTATTGGGAGCATGTGACCGAAGCCGCACCGGACATGGGCTGGATGCGCTACCTGCATGGGGATACCTTCCCTGCCGGGGTGCTGACGGAACTGGCAGCGAGCATTCTTGCCAAGGGCTGCCTTGCCGGAAAGGCGCAGCGGCGGGTGCTGGATATAGGCAGCGGAGCGGGCGTGGTGGCCCGTGAGCTGTGTGCTGCCGCTACCAGCTACACGGCTGTGGAGCTTTCCCGTATCGAGCTGGACCGTCTGGAAAAATTGCCGGTTGCCGGGGATGTGAAGCTGCACCAGATGGGAGCCGAGGATATCCGTTTTCTGGAAGGTGCCGAATACGACCTCATTGTCCTGAACGGCGTGGTGGAGAATTTTCCGGGGTACAACTATCTGCGCCGGGTGCTGGACCATGCTGTCGGGCTGCTGGCACCGGATGGCATCCTGCTGGTCGGCGCTGTGCGCGACCTGGCGAAGCGCGAATCCTTTCGGGAAACATTGAAAGAACTGCTCCGGGAGCCTGATAGTTTGGGTGCTCCGGGTGTTTCAGGCGCTTCGGGTATGTTGGGTGGTACTGGGGACGCTGCCCCAGACAATGTTGCAGATACTATTGCAGGCGATATGGCAAATACAACGCGCCGCCTGCATGCCGGACTGTTGCGTCTGGACGCCTCGGAAGAGCTGTGGTTGCCGGAGCGCTTTTTCACTGAATGGGCTGCGGAATCTTCCGTGCCTGTGTCTGTGGAGATTTCACGGACCGTCGTAGCGGATGTTGAACTCTCCGATTTCCGTTTTGACGTGGCCATCCGCAAGACAGGCAGTTCCGCCCCGGCGTGCAACCCTGTCCGTTTCGGAGCGGAGAGTCTTGATGCGGTACATGACCGCGGCGCTGGCAGCCCCCTGCCGGTATGCAGACCGGAACAGGCGGCATATATCGTCTACACCAGCGGCTCTACGGGCATTCCCAAGGGCGTGGTGGTGGAGCACCGCCACCTCATGCATATCCTGCGGGCGCTGAAGCCGCTCTCCGGCGACACCCGCCATGCTGCACTGGTTGCCCCGCTTTCGTTCGATGCCTCCATCCAGCAGATTGCGGTGTCGCTTTTTTGCGGCAACCCACTGTATATCCTCTCGGATGCGGAGCGGAAAAACCCCGCTGCGTTGTGCGAATGCGCGCGCAAGCACGGCATAGACCTGTGCGACATGACGCCCGCCTTCTTCAATGTGCTGGTGGAGTATCTGGCAGAGCGCAATCAGCCCCTGCCCATGTCGCGGCTTCTGCTTGCCGGAGAGATTCTGCGCCCCGATACCATCCGCAAGTTCTACGCCGTGCCCGGGAACGAAAACGTGGTGCTCTACAACGTCTACGGCCCCACGGAATGCACGGTGGATACCACCGCCTTCCGCATAGACAGCACCAATTATCGTGACTTTTCCGCTTATCCCATCGGGTATCCGCTTGAAGGGTGCGAGGTCACCATCCGTGACAGACGAAACATGCCCCTGCCGGATTCCGTTACCGGAGAAATCTGGATTTCCGGTGCCGGTGTTTCCAGAGGCTACCGCAATGTGCCGGAACCCAATGCCTTTACTGTGATGGATGGGGAACGCTGCTACAGAACCGGCGATTATGGCTACACGCGCGGCGGCCTGCTGTTCTACATGGGACGTGAAGACCAGCAGGTGAAGATACGCGGCAATCGCGTGGAGCTTGGCGAGGTGGAAAACGCCATTGCCGGGTTCCCGGGGGTTAAGCAGGTGGCCGTGATTGCAGATATTTTCCGGACAGGGGAAGAGAAGACCCTTGCTGCCTATGTTGTGGGCAACGTGGACGGCAACTCCCTGCGGGAATATCTTGGCCAGTTGTTACCTTCGTTTTGCGTTCCTGCCTATGTTGTGCCCATGGTGGAGCTGCCCTTCAACATCAACCGCAAAGTGGACAGAAAGGCCCTGCCGTCGCCTCTGGGCAGCGGCAATATGGCCGTGAACGGGCGCAGGCCCCACGGGCCGGTGGAAGAGGCGCTTGCTGCCATATGGCACAGGCTGCTGGGCGTTGAGATTACAGACGCGGAAGCAAGTTTCTTCAATCTGGGCGGGCACAGCATTCTGGCTGTGCGCCTTATCGCGTTGATAGAGAAAGAACTGCACGTTCATCTTTCGGTGAGCGAACTCTTTGCCAACCCCACCATTGCCGGGCTTACCTCCCTTTTCGCAGGCAAGGCCGCCGTGCAGGAAAGTCCTGTCATCAAGCTGTGCCACTGCGAAGGCGGCAAAAGTATCTTCCTGTTCCACCCCGTGGGCGGCAGCGTATTCTGCTACAGTGCCCTTGCCGAGCTGCTGAGCCACAAATTCACGGTGTACGCCGTGGAAGCAGCAGGATTCCGGTCTGAGCGCAATACCCTGAATACCGAACTGCACAGGGTGGAGAACCTTGCCAGCTATTATCTGGACGAGATCCTCAAGGTGGAAACGAAGAACATCATTTTCGGCGGGTGGAGCTTCGGCGGTCTGCTTGCCTATGAAACGGCCTGCCGTTTCGGTCGTATGGGCGGACAGACCGGAAACGTTCTGGTGTTGGATTCCGTTGCGGACAACAGCAAGGCGAAGCAGATGGCAGCCAAGGACGATATGGAGCTGCTTAAATGGATGCTGCAGGACGCGCTGGATTTTGATGAGGCCGTGCTGCGGTCTTTGCCGCGGGAAGAAAAGCTGGCCTATCTGGTTTCCTGCGGCGAAAAGACGGGCCTGCTCCCCTTCGGTTTCAGCTCGGCGCAGATGGCTAATCTGCTGCATACCTACCGCAGCAACGCCATTGCGGCGGCACGATATGACAATCCTACCCGCTCGGAACGCAATATATTGCTGATCCGGGCGCTGGATTACTCCAGCAATCCGATGATGGTGGATAACGATATTTATCAAGGCTGGAGCGCCTTTCTGAGTGAAGAGAACATCACCCTCAAGTGGACCGAGGGTACCCATGAGAGCATGCTTTCCCCCGGATTGGCCGGCAACATTGCAAATCATATTCTGGAGTATCTGAGCCATGAATAGAATCGGACGCCTGTTTGCGATCCTGTGCTGCGTTTCGGCAATCTGGCTCGCGTGTGTTCCTGCACGGGCCGGGTATGATGCCGAGAAAGTGCGTGAACTTATCACCCGGCTGGGAGCTGAGGCGATGAAAGATCCGCAACTGCCCGGCATCTCTATCGCCGTGCTGGAAAGAGGGGGAGATACGCCCGTAACCGCCGCATTCGGTACTGCAAATGTGGAAAACAGCTGTGCCATGAGCACGGACTCGCGGTTCAAGATCGGCTCGGTGACCAAGATGTTTACCGGCGCGCTGATTCACCGGCTCATCGAGGAAGGGCGGCTCACATACGAAACCACCATAGACCGGTTTTTTCCGCAGTTTCCCGACGGTGCTGTGATCCGCATCCGCCATCTGCTGACGCATACCTCCGGCATAATGGATATGCTCAGTCTGGAAGATGTTTACGTCAACATGACCCGTTACAGAACGCCTGAAGAGCTTATTGCCATGGTTGGGGCGCAGCCTTTGCTGTTTGCTCCGGGTACGCGGCAGCAATATTCCAACACCGGATTTCTGATGCTTGCGGTTATTGCCGAAAAGATTGCGGGTGAGCCCTATGAAAAGCAGATAGCCAAACTGTTTGAAGGTACTTTGGGCATGCACACCCTGCTTGTGGGCAACGACACCGCGGTGGTGCCGCATCTTGCCAGCGGCTACACCAACGGCAAGCCTTCCGGCCTGCAGCTGCCCATCATGGCCAGCCTTGCCATTGCCAGAGGCACGGGCAATCTGGAAGCCACCCCTTCGGATGTGGTGCGCCTTGTCAATCTGGACAAGATTCTGCGCAAGGACGTGCAGGATACCCTGCCGCTTGAACCTCTGGTGCTGGATGACGGCAACGAGGCCATAGCCTCGCAGCCGACGGACAACTTCAGCACAAGCTATCTGGACGGCTGCACCCTGTTCATGTTCCGAGACCCGGAAATTATCCTTGTCGGCAAGCTCGGCTCTTTCCCCGGGTTCGGCACGGCCTACTTTTATGACCAGAAAACAAAGATTGCCGTGGCCATAAGCGTGAATAATGAAATGGCCAGTCCTTACGCGATTGATCTTGGCGCGCGTATTCTGCACGAGCTGCGGTAGGGGGGATTGCTTCAGCAGCATGGGTAGGCGTCAGTTCGTATTACCCTCCAGATCTGACGGCGTGGTGCTCGTTTTCCGTATGGAGAATTCAAGATACCCGTAGCATTGTCAGAATTGTTTTTCCGCACCCAACGCGGCCCGGCTGATCCAGCCGGGCCGATTGTTTGTGTTGGCAAGAATACTGCTGAAACATGCGCAAGGCACTTTAGGCTTGCATTGCTGTGTCATTGTGACACAGTGAGCGTAACTCTCTCTTCGGTTGGCAGGGGAAAAACGATGTGCCGCATGTGCCGGAGGCGTATAGAGGATGTGTTTTCTGTGCGGATGGTTCCGTTATATTTATTTGTATTATAAGGAAATATTTTATCTCTGTGATCGCTTGCTTGCCGCTGATGTGTCAATTTGACCCTTACCAAGGTGGGGAGGGTCACTTTGGCCGTGTTCTTGCTATGCGTCAGTCATACCAAGGCGCACTGCATCAACGCCGGGACCGACTACGTGCCTTATCGGGGGACCACCTCTAGCTGCATCGGAAGGAATATGCTGGTAACCAAATTTGCCATTCCGGAGATCATTTTCGGTAAAGGGAGCACTAAACACCTTGCCCAATGCGCCCGCAGGCTGGGAGCACGCAGAGTGCTGCTGGTCAGCGACGAGGGGCTTGAGCGGGCAGGGTGGGTCTCCATGATCAAAGGGCTGCTGGAAGAAGACCTGCTGGACTGCGTCTATTTCAACAACGTGGACTCCAACCCGCGCGACCATCAGGTGCACGAAGGGGCGGCTCTGTATCGGGAAGCGCAGGCGGACGTCATCGTCGGGCTTGGCGGCGGCAGCCCCATTGACGCGGCCAAGGGCATTGCCACCATCGTGGGCAACGGCGGACAGATTCGTGACTACGAAGGGGCCAACAAGATCATGCGGCCTCTGCCGCCCATGATATTCATTCCCTCCACGGCGGGCAGCGGTTCGGATATGTCGCAATACAGCATCATCACCGACGTTGAGCGGCAGGTGAAGATGTCCATCATCAGCCGTTCGCTGGTGCCCAACCTTTCCATCATAGACCCCACCATGCTTACCACCAAGACACCGGAGCTTATCATCGCCTCGGCTGTGGACGCGCTGGCGCATGCGGTGGAATCCTATGTCTCCAAGGCCGCCTCGCCTTTTACCGAGCATCAGGCACTGCTCTCCATCCGTCTCATCCTCGACAACATCAACGAGGCCGTGGAAAGCCGCTCCCTGCACGCACTGGAACAGCTCAGCATTGCCAGCACGGCGGCTGGTATGTCGTTCAGCAACGCCGGGCTCGGCATCGGTCACTCTCTGGCGCACTCCATCGGCGGGCGTTACGACGTGCTGCACGGACTGGTGCACCCCATTCTGCTGCCCGTGGTCATGCGCTTCAACCTGCCTGCCTCGGAAAAGAAGATGGCCTGCATCGGCAAGGAAGTGCTCGGCCCGCGTATCTGCTCGGAACGCTGCCTTGGCGAAAAGGGCATAGACGCCCTGCACGAACTGTTTGTCCGGCTTGGGGTAACGACCCGTCTGCGCGATATTCTGCCCACCAACTCGGACATGGAGGCGATCTGTCGCATGGCCGAGCGCGATACCTGCACCATAACCAACCCCAGACAGGCTTCGTGGCAGGACCTTCTCCGTATCTGTGAGGAGGCATGGTGATGGAAAACACCACTATTCAGGACCTCATCGGCATTGAGCACAGCAAGCTCAACTTCTTTCAGGAACTGCAACAGACCATTGTGGAACTGAAGGCCAGCCATGAGAAATCCGAAGCGCAGCGCAGAGAGATTGCCGCCATTTTCGACGGCATAACCGACCTGATGATGGTGCTTTCGGAAGACATGCGCATCATATCCGTGAATCACGTGTTCATGGAGTTGTTCCCCGGCGGGGACCCGCGCGGCAAGTACTGTTACGAGCTGTTCACCGGCAACAACGTGCCCTGTCCCAAGTGTCCGGCCTTTCAGTCGCTGCGCCACGATACGGTGTGCAAGGAGACGGCCATCTTCCGCATCGCCAACCGGAACATGCATTTCGAGATGGTCTCATCGCCGCTCAAGAGCCCGCACCTTAAGGAACATCAGGTAGTTATCTTCAAGCGTAACGTGACCATGGAAAAGGAATATCAGGCCAAATTCTATCAGGCCGAGAAAATGGCCACCATGGGGGTGCTGGCCGCAGGCGTGGCGCACGAGATTAACAATCCGCTCACGGCGGTTTCCGGCTTTGCCGAGGGCATCCGGCGGCGCATTCCCAAGCTTGAAGGGCAGGTGGATGCAAAGCTCGTCGACGATTTCAAGGAATACACGGACACCATTCTGAAGGAATGCCAGCGTTGTCAGGCCATTGTGCAGACGCTTCTCACCTTCAGCCGGCCCACCAAAGCGGCCTTTCAGCCGGTGGATATCAATGCCGTGGTGGAAGATACCGTGCGCATTCTCCAGCACCATTTCAAGAAGCGTCCCGGCCTTAAGGTCATATTGCAGCTGCATCGGGGGCTGCCGCATATCATCGGCGACGAAGCCCAGCTCAAGCAGGTGGCTCTGAACCTGCTGACCAACGCCGTGGATGCCATAGATGATAACGGCATTGTTACCGTAACCACCGGCCATGCGCCGGATTCGCAGGGCGTGCGCCTCATGGTGCAGGACACGGGCTGTGGTATTCCGGAAGACAAGCGCGACAAGCTGTTCGAGCCGTTTTTCACCACCAAGCCGGTGGGCAAGGGTATCGGAATCGGCCTTGCCACCTGCTATTCCATTGTTCAGGAGCATGAGGGAGACATCAGCATTATGAGCGCACTCGGGGAGGGCACGTGCTTTACGGTCACGTTGCCGCAAACACAGGCAGGAGTACATGCATAGTAAGAGTTACAGCGTTCTCGTCATAGATGACGAGGAATCCATTCTGAAGTTGCTTGAGCGTGAACTGGCCACCACGGAACGGCTGGTGGAAACGGCCTCAAGCGGGCGTGCGGCCCGCGAGAAGCTGAGCAAGAGGCGTTTTGACGTCATCATCTCCGATATCCGCCTGCCGGATGCGGACGGGCTGGATCTGCTGACGGAGTTTCGCAGCATGTACCCCGACGTGGAGATCATACTCATCACCGGCCACGGCGACATAGACAACGCCGTGGAAGCCATGCGCATTGGCGCGTATGACTATATCCCCAAGCCGTTCAATCTGGACAGGATTGAACTGGTGGTGGAACGCGCCTACCAGCGTTCCTGCCTGCAGCGGGAAAACAGAACCTTCAGGCACACCAAGACGAGCACGCCGCCATCCAAGCTGGTGGGCAACTCATCAGTGGTGAAGCACCTGCGCTTTCTCATAAACAAGGTGGCCCCCACAGAGGTGCCCGTGCTCATTACGGGTGACAGCGGGGCGGGTAAGGACGTTGTGGCGCAGTCCATTCAGAACGCCAGTGCCCGCAGCGACAAGCCGTTCATCATCAAAAACTGCGCGACATTGCAGAAGGAACTTATCCGCAGCGAGCTTTTCGGGCACACCCGCGGCTCCTTTACCGGCGCAACGGATGACCGCGAAGGCCTGCTGGGGTTTGCTGATACCGGCACGCTGTTTCTGGACGAAATAGGCGAACTGCCGCTTGAACTGCAAGGCTCGCTGCTGCGTGTGCTTGAGGCTCGCCGCTACCGCAGGGTGGGTGAGAAAACAGAACGCTGCATCGATATCCGCTTCATTTTCGCCACCAGCCGCAACCTCACGCAGGGGGTGGAAGACGGCACCTTCAACGAGGCGCTCTACCATCGCATAAATGTGTTCAACATCCAGATTCCGCCCCTCAAGGAGCGCAAGGAAGACCTTGCCCTGCTGGCGGAGCATTTTCTCGGGCGCATGGCAGCCAACTTCGGCCAGCAGCCTCCCACCATTTCGGACAAGGCCATGCAGGCTCTGCTGGCGTATCACTGGCCGGGGAATGTGCGAGAACTGCGTAACGTGCTGGAACGCAGCCTCATCCTCTGTGAGAACAACGTCATAACGGATCGCGCCCTGCCGCAGGAACTGGTGGCCAAGGCTGCGGAGCGCCGCAGTACGGGCAGCAGCATCTTCTCGCTGGATCAAGTGGAGCACGAGCACATTATGCGGGCGCTCAATTTCTTCAACGGCAACCGCCTGCATGCGGCGGAAGCCTTGGGCATAGGCAGAAAAACACTGTACCGGAAGTTGGAAAAATACTCTCTTTCCTGAAATTCCGGTGAGATAGAAATAAACAGGCGGGGCCTTCGCAAGAGGGCCCCGCTTCATTTTGCATCACTATGAATCGCTGTGTCATTGTGACCCAAAAGGGGTGTTTCGCAGGGTCATTTCGACACTGCTACATAACTACATGTTTTTTAAGCGTTTAGAGGTAAAGTATACCTCCCGGGTCGGGTAAGATGGACACAGCGCTCCGTGTAAGTGTCACATCAATTTTTTGCTCATTTCCTGTAACACTCTGCAAAATAAGGAAAGTCACGCTTGGCACAGCGCTTGCCTATAACAGGTATCAACGTTGCGGCGAGCCGTTTAATCCTTCTCATCAACCCAAAGCATTACCTGAATGGTAGGAGAGCGTTATGGCAGTAAGAGAGGAAGTGTATGGTTTCTTTATTCCCAGCGTAACTCTTATGGGCATTGGCTCCCACAAGGAAATCCCCAACAAGATCAAAGCGCTTGGCAGTAAAAAACCCCTGCTGGTAACCGACAAGGGTATCACCGCTGTCGGCATTACCCAGCAGATGGTTGATCTGCTCAAGGCTAACGGCATGGACTGCGTGGTCTATGACGAAACCATACCCAACCCCACTGACAAGAACGTGCACGACGGCGTTGAAGTCTACAAGAAGAACAAGTGTGACTCCCTTATCACCCTCGGCGGCGGCAGCTCGCATGACTGCGGCAAGGGCGTAGGCCTTGTCATCGCCAACGGTGGCAAGATTCATGACTTTGAAGGTGTGGATAAGTCCACCAAGCCCATGCCCCCCTACATTGCGGTAAACACCACCGCGGGCACCGCTTCTGAAATGACCCGTTTCTGCATCATCACCGATACCTCCCGCAAGGTGAAGATGGCCATTGTTGACTGGCGCGTTACTCCCACCATCGCCATCGACGATCCGCTGCTCATGATGGGCATGCCTCCTGCCCTGACCGCAGCCACCGGTATGGACGCCCTCACGCACGCCGTGGAAGCCTATGTCTCCACCATAGCCACCCCCATGACCGACGCCTGCGCTGAAAAGTCCATCAAGCTCATTTTCCAGTTCCTGCGCCGCGCTGTTGCCAACGGTCAGGACATCGAAGCCCGCGAAGGTATGTGCTACGCGCAGTATCTGGCCGGTATGGCTTTCAACAACGCCAGCCTCGGCCATGTGCACGCCATGGCTCACCAGCTGGGCGGTTTCTACGACCTGCCGCACGGCGAATGCAACGCCATTCTGCTGCCGCACGTTGAACAGTTCAACCTTATTGCCCGGGTTGAGCGCTTTGCCGAAATGGCAACCTGGATGGGTGAAAACATCGAAGGTCTGAGCCCCAGAGCAGCCGCCGAAAAGGCGCTTGTTGCCATCCGCCAGCTTTCTGCTGACGTGGGTATCCCCTCCGGCCTCGTTGAACTCGGCAAGCGTTACGGAAAGGACGTGAAGGCCGAAGATATCCCCACCATGACCACCAATGCACAGAAAGATGCCTGCGGCCTGACTAACCCCCGCCGTCCCAAGGACAGCGACGTCATGGCCATCTACCAGGCAGCTCTGTAACCCCGTAGCAGGGGGGAGAAAGCCCCCTCCCCCTTCACCCAGTCCCATTGCTCCTGCCTGCCCTGCTGCGTAACCCCCGCATCAGGGCACAGGAGCCCCTTGCCTAAAAACGGAGTACAAGCATGCCCACCCCCAGTGCAACCAACCGTTTTGACGAAGAATTTCTCAAAGAAGTGCAACAAGGCAGCGAGCAGAACCTTACCCGCTGTTACCAGTGCGGCAACTGCACGGCAGGCTGCCCGCTTTCTTTTGCCTATGACATTCCGGTCAATCGGCTCATGCGCATGCTGCAGGCCGGAGAAAAGCACGCCGTGCTTTCTTCCAAGGCCATATGGCTGTGCGCTTCGTGCGAGACGTGCACCACCCGCTGCCCCAACGAGATAGACGTGGCCCGCATCATGGATGTGCTGCGCCACATGGCGCGGCGTGAAGGTCTGGTGGCGGAACCCCCGGTCCGGCACATGTGGGACGCCTTTCTCAGCTCCGTGGAAAAATACGGACGGGTATTCGAGGCAGGCATGATGGCCAACTTTGTCCGCCGCACCGGCCGTTTCTGGACCGATGCCGACCTTGCTCCCGTTGCCATAGGCAAGGGCAAGCTGGGACTGCGCCCGCATGCCATCAAACATCCGGATGAAGTGCAGCGTATTTTCGCCCGCTTCAGGGATCAGCGCTAGGGAGGCCACATGACCAGACAATATGCCTATTATCCCGGATGCTCTGCCATGGGCTCCTCCATTGAATACGATATTTCCACCCGCGCCCTGTGCAAGTCGCTGGGCGTGGAGCTGGTGGATATTCCGGACTGGAACTGCTGCGGCTCCACTCCGGCCCATGCCAGCGACCACCTTCTTTCGGCCAGCCTTGTGGCGCGCAATCTCGCCATTGCTGAAAGCATGGATGTGGAAGGCATCATCACCCCATGTCCCAGCTGCCTGAAGAATCTGAAGACCACCAGTCTGCGCATGCAGCGCAAGGACTTTCATGAAAAGGTGGAGCACATTGTGGAGCGCCCTGTGCGGGCTGACCTGCCCATACGCTCCGTGTTGCAGACCGTCATCGGGCACTGTTCGCCCGAGGCCATTGCCGAGCATGTTTCCAAGCCGCTCAAGGGCCTGAAGGTGGTTCCCTATTACGGCTGCATCATGACCCGCCCGCCGGATGTCATGACCTTTGATGATCCTGAAAATCCCACCAGCCTGGACAGGCTCATGCATGCGCTGGGCGCCGAGGTGCTGCCCTTCCCCCACAAGGTGGATTGCTGCGGTGCCTCGCTGGGCCTTGTGCGGCGCGAACTTGTTACCCGTCTTTCCGGTCGTATTCTTGATACTGCGGCCTCGCTGGGGGCGGATGCCATCGTCACCGCCTGCCCCATGTGCCAGATGAACCTTGATCTGCGCCAGAACCAGATAAACAGGGCCAACGGCACGCAACACCGCATGCCGGTCTTTTATTACACCCAGCTCGCCGGTCTGGCGCTGGGACAGAGCGAATCCTGCCTGCGCATGGACAAGCTGTGCGTGAGCCCCGCCAGAGCCCTGCAACAGGTCGGGGCACCTGCCCAAGAGGAGCGAGCACGATGAATATCGGGGTTTTTGTGTGCCACTGCGGTTCCAACATCGCAGGCACCGTGGATACGGAAAAGGTTGCGGAAGCGGCACGCAGTTTCCCGGACGTGGCTTTTGCCACGGACACCATGTACGCCTGCTCCGAACCGGGACAGGCCGGGATAATCGACGCCATCAAGGAATACGGGCTGGACGGCATTGTTGTTGCCTCCTGCACGCCCCGCATGCACGAGGCAACCTTCCGCAAGACGCTGGAACGCGCCGGCCTGAACAGGTACCTCTTTGAAATGGCCAACATCCGCGAGCATGTCTCATGGATAGGCAAGGACAAGGAGGCCAACACCAACAAGGCCACGGACCTGGTGCAGATGGCCGTTGCCAAGCTGCGCAACAATACGGAGCTGCACGCGGGCGAGTTCGAGATAAACAAGCGCGTCATGGTCATAGGCGGCGGTGTGGCGGGCATTCAGGCTGCGCTGGACTGCGCGGACGGCGGGCTTCAAGTCATTCTCGTGGAGCGCGAATCCAGCATAGGCGGCAAGATGGCCAAGCTGGACAAGACCTTCCCCACCGTGGACTGCTCAAGCTGCATTCTCGGCCCCCGTATGGTGGACGTGGCCCAGCATCCCAACATTACGCTCTATGCCATGTCGGAAGTGGAAAGCGTGAACGGGTTTGTGGGCAATTTCGATGTCTCCATCCGCAAAAAGGCTACCTACGTGGACTGGGAAGCCTGCACCGGCTGCGGCCAGTGCATGGAAAAATGCCCCAGCAAAAAGGCCGAAGACCGCTTCAACGAGGGCGTGGGCACCACCACGGCCATCAATATTCCCTTCCCGCAGGCCATTCCCAAGAAGGCCGTGATCAATGCAGCGGCCTGCATCATGCTTTCCAAGGGCAAGTGCGGCGCGTGCGCCAAGCTGTGTCCCACGCAGGCCATACGCTTTGAACAGCAGGATGAGATTGTTCAGGAACAGGTGGGGGCCATTATCGCAGCCACCGGCTATGATCTTTTCGACCATACCCTGTACGGGGAATATGGCGGCGGAAGATATCCGGATGTCATCACATCCATCCAATACGAACGCCTGCTTTCGGCATCCGGTCCGACGGGGGGGCACATCAAGCGCCCCTCCGACGGCAAGGAACCCAAGAACATCGTGTTCATCCAGTGCGTGGGCTCACGTGATCCTTCGGTGAACCGTCCGTACTGTTCCGGCTTCTGCTGCATGTATACGGCAAAGCAGGCCATTCTGACCAAGGACCACATTCCGGATTCCCAGTCGCACGTCTTCTACATGGATATCCGCTCGCCCGGTAAGCTCTATGACGAGTTCACCCGCAGAGCCATGGAAGAATACGGCGCGCGCTACATCCGCGGGCGTGTTTCCACCATCCAGCCCCGCGACGGCAAGTACGTGGTCAAGGGCGCGGATACCATCATGGGTTCGCAGGTGGAGGTGGAAGCCGATCTCGTTGTGCTGGCCGTGGGCGCGGAAGCCGCAAAGGGTGCCGGTGCACTGGCCGAAAAGCTGCGTATTTCCTACGATGGCTACGGCTTCTTCATGGAAGGCCACCCCAAGCTCAAGCCCGTGGAAACCAACACGGCAGGGGTCTATCTGGCCGGGTCCTGTCAGGGCCCCAAGGACATTCCCTCTTCCGTGGCGCAGGGCAGCGCGGCTGCCAGCAAGGTGCAGGCGCTGTTCTCCAAGGACAAGCTCGCCAGCGACCCGCAGGTCTCCAATGTGGCCATACAGCGCTGCGTGGGCTGCGCCAAGTGCGAATCCACCTGTCCCTTCGGGGCCATTGAAATGACGGAATTCCGCGGCATGCCCAAGGCCTCGGTTGTGGAAACCGTCTGTCAGGGTTGCGGCGTCTGCGCGGTAACCTGTCCGCAGGGAGCCATTCAGCTCCAGCACTTTACCGATAACCAGATTCTCGCCGAGGTGAACGCCTTATGCCCGTACTAGAAGGAAAAGAACTGCGCATTGTGGGATTTCTCTGCAACTGGTGCTCTTACGGGGGCGCAGACACCGCAGGGGTGGGGCGCTTTGCCCAGCCCACGGACCTGCGCATCATCAAGCTGCCCTGCACGGGGCGCGTGAACCCGCTCTTTGTGGTGCGTGCCTTTCTCAACGGTGCAGACGGCGTGCTGGTTTCCGGCTGTCATCCCGGCGATTGCCACTACACCGCAGGCAACTTCTATGCCCGCAGAAGGCTAGAGGTTCTGCGCGAACTGCTCGACGTCATGGGCATTCAGCCCGAGCGTTTTCACTACACCTGGGTTTCCGCATCGGAAGGGCAGAAGTGGAAGCAGGTTGTCTCGGACTTCACCGCCCGCATCCATGAACTCGGCCCCGCAGCATCTTTCAGCCGTTGCGCTGACGTTGCGGTCGAAACCGGCATGAAGACCGCAATCTGAGGAGGCCCGAACGTGTCACAGCATACACTGGAACTGCGCAAGCTCATTGCCGAGGCCCTGCCCGGACTGGATGTGGTGCTGGCATGGACATCCGGCTTCAGCCCGATGACCAGCACCCCGCTCTTCATCGCGACCGAGGAGGATCTGGACAGGCTGGATTTCGGTCCCATGCATGTGCAGAACCTTGCCGCCTATCTGCCCTCGCTCAAGGGGCGCAAGGTGGGCATTGTCACCCGCGGGTGCGACAGCCGCACCATCATCGAGCTGCTGCAGGAAAACCTGATCAACCGTGACGAGATAACCATCTTCGGCATTTCCTGCACCGGCGCAATCAATATCCGCAAGGTGCGGGAGGCCGTGGGCGGCGAAAGGCTGCTCTCGGTGGAAGCGGGCAAGGACATCGTTTCCGTCACCACGGACGCAGGCACATACACCGTTCCGCTGCACAATGTGCTGATGGACAAGTGCTATAGCTGCCCCAGCCAGACCCCGCTCATCCACGATCACATGGTGACGGAACGCACCGGCTGCCATGTGACCGGCGAAGCACCTGCAAGCTCGCTGGACAAGCTGGACGCCATGGAACCTGCCGAACGTTTCGCCTTCTGGGAAGAGAGCATGGACCGCTGCATACGCTGCTATGCCTGCCGCAATGCCTGCCCGCTGTGCGTCTGCAAGGATAGCTGCGTGGCTCAGAGCCGCGAGCCGCACTGGGTTGATCAGTCCGACACCCCGCGGGAAAAGCTGATGTTTCAGGCCATTCATGCCCTGCACACCGCAGGCCGCTGCACCGAATGCGGCGAATGTGAACGCGCCTGCCCCATGGGTATTCCTGTGCTCGCCATGAAGCAGGCCCTGAACAGGCGGATAAAGCACCTGTTCGACTATCAGGCCGGTATGGATGCGGAGAGCACTCCGCCGCTCTTCATGTTCCGCCAGCAGGAAGAACACATCAAGGAGAGGGATGCACGATGAGTACCGTTCGTTTTCTCAAGGCCCGCGACATTGCCCCGTGGCTGGAAGAACTGAGCCGCGACCGCACCGTGCTGGCACCGGCGCTGCATGGCGGCACCATTGTGTTCCGCGAGTTCGATCCCGCACGGGGTGTCGAGCTTTCGCAGCTTTCCACCACGCCTGCCAAAAGGGCGCTGTTGCCCCCCTGTGAAACGCTTTTTGAATATGAAACCACCAAGACCCTTGAGCCGCCCTACAAGACGCATGTGGAACTGAGGCCCACCCTGCCGCAGGGCAAGGCCGTGGTCTTTGGCGCGCGTCCCTGCGATGCGCGGGCCATGCAGATTTTCGACAGGGTATACAACGGCGATCAGGTCAAGGACCCCTACTATACGGCCCGCAGAAACAATGCCACCATCGTCACCCTTGCCTGTTCCGAGCAGGATGAAACCTGCTTCTGCGACCGCGTGGGCGGCAGCCCTGTGGATGCCACTGGCTCAGACGTGCTGCTCACCCCGCTCAAGGCAGGTTATGTGGCCGAGGCGCTGACCCCCAAGGGCGAAGAGCTGCTGCAGAACACCGGCTTCATGAAGGCTGAAGGTCTGCGTCAGGAGGCGCTCAACGCCCGCAACAGGAGACTGGAGCACGTGCCTGAGCGCAGTTCCTTCCTCGACATGGAGCGCAACCTGCTCTCGCTGTTCG
>JBKEAK010000108.1:0-1543 GCA_047972125.1 Halodesulfovibrio sp. | reverse complement strand
GTTTGCCAACGCCGACTGGCACGAAAGGGAAATGATGGAACTGTACGGCATCCAGGTTACAGGCCACCCCAATCCCACGCGCCTGTTTCTGGATGAAGAGCTTGACGCAGGCATTCTCAACGAGGCCGTGCCCCTGTCCATCATGATGAACGGGGCCTGCACCACCGACCTCTGGGAACGCATTCTCAATGACAAGGAGCGTAACTCATGAGCAACACCTTCACCATGCCTCTGGGCCCCGTACATGTGGCCCTTGAGGAACCGGTATATTTCCACCTCACGGTGGAGGGTGAAACCGTTCGCCACGTTGAGCTGACCTCTGGTCACGTGCACCGCGGCATGGAAGCCATGGCTACCCAGCGCAACCTGGTCAAAAACGTCACGCTTACCGAACGCGTGTGCTCGCTGTGCTCCAACAGCCACTCCTTCACCTACAGCATGGCAGTGGAAAACGTGCTCGGCATCACCATTCCCGAGCGCGCCTGCTACCTGCGCGTGGTGGCGGAAGAAATCAAGCGCATTGCCTCGCACCTGTTCAACACCGCCATTCAGGCGCATATCATCGGCTTCAAGTCGCTGTTCATGCACGTGATGGAAGTGCGTGAAATGATGCAGGACCTCAAGGAAACCGTTTACGGCAACCGCATGAACCTGGCTGCAAACTGCATTGGCGGCGTAAAGTACAACGTCACGCCCGAGCTGCTTGACTACATGCTCAAGACCCTCGCCAAGGTTGAGCCCCATGTGGATGAAATCCGCGAGATCTACGCCACCAACGGCATGGTTCTGGGCCGCACCAAGGGCCTTGGCCTGCTGCCCAGGGAAGACGCCTTGCAGCTTGGCGTGGTCGGCCCCGTGGCCCGCGGCTCCGGCCTTGCCATAGACGTGCGCAAAGATTCGCCCTACGCGGCTTACGGCAAGCTGAACTTCAACACCATTGTTGAAAACGGCTGCTGCACCAACTCCCGCACCATGGTGCGGCTGCACGAGATCTTTGAATCGTTCGGCCTCATCCGCCAGTGCATCGAAAGGATGCCCGATGGCGAGGTTACGGCCCCCATGCGCCAGATCCGCACGGCAGAGGCCTGCGCCCGCACAGAGGCCCCGCGTGGCGAAGTGTTTTACTACATCCGCACCAACGGCACGGATATGCCCTCGCGTCTCAAGTGGCGCGTGCCTTCCTATATGAACTGGAAGGCTCTGGGCGTCATGATGCGTGACTGCAAGGTGGCCGATGTGGCGCTGATAACCAACAGCATCGACCCCTGCGTTTCCTGCACCGAGCGCTAGATACGAGGTATGGGAGTTTGATGCATGCATGAGGCGACGCTGGTTCAGGGCCTGCTGAACATGGCCATCAAGGCCGTGAACGACCACAATACGGCGCATCCGGAATCTCCGGTAAGCCGCATTGAGGAATTTCAGTGCGAACTGGGCCTGCTTGCCTGTGTTGAGGCGCAAACTCTCACCGCCTGCTTTGAACTGCTGGCGGAAGGAACCCTTGCCGAGGGCGCGAGGCTTACGCTTGCCTGCGCGCCCCTGG
>JBKEAK010000107.1:0-4800 GCA_047972125.1 Halodesulfovibrio sp. | reverse complement strand
CCGCAGAATCCTCCGTGAAAACGGACTCCGCCGCAGCCTGCTCGTCATAGGGCAGCACGTGGCTGGCCAGCATGTATGCAGCCCCCGGCTCTGCCGCCCAGCGGACGACATGCGGCAGCTCGTGCAGATTGCGACGCATAATGACAAATTCCGCGCCTATCCGGAACGGCTGTGCTCCCGGTCGGACTGTGTCCCGGACGGCATCGCGAGCGACTGCATCACGGGCTTCGCGCAGCATGGCAAACGAACGGGCAAGACCGGCAGTCTGGCCGCCCCCGTGCAGCGTTTCCATCTCTGCCGAGGCGATGGAATCCACAGAAAGACACATGGTGCCGAGACCGGCCTCCAGCAACTCGGCAGCAAGCCGGGGCGTGAGCGCAAGCCCGTTGGACTGAAAACCGACCCATGCCCCGTCGCGCATATGCGTGCGTGCAAAGCGGACCATCTCGGCCAGCCGGGGATGCAGCAACGGCTCGCCCACGCCGTTCAGAAGCACGACATCCGCATGGGGCAGGCAGGAAGCCAGCCTTGAGAACACCTCAAAGGGCATATCAGCCTCTTCAATGCCGCAGCCTTCTGTCTGCTTGACGCACATGCTGCAACGCAGGTTGCAGCGGGTTGTCACTTCCACATACAGGCGGGCGGGAAACTCATTTGACACGCGTATCCTCCATCAGGCTATCATGTGGCCCGTTCATACTTTCCGGATCGGGCAGGCCGACATCCACACAGGGGCAAGCAGCATCCATATCCACACCGGCCACCATTCCCACGCCCACAAACGAACGTGTCGCGATCTACCGCCAGAGCATCACAGACTCCAAACAGAGCACGGCAGATTATAACAGAAGGAACCAACCATTCCGGTTATGCACAAGTAATGTCCTGTTCCCCCTTGGCAAGCACAAAACAAGCATTAGTTATCCGCTCAGACAGTCTGCCTCTGGACAAACTGACGGAAAAATCGCAGTCTGCCGAAAACAGGCAGCGGGTCCCGCCATAAGCACACGGGAATCCGCCTTTAGTAACCTTCAACAGGAATGGCTCATGGACGCTGCATCGGACATACCCGGCAGTCCGGTGGCATGGAACGGAATTTTCCTGACCGTGCCCGACGACTGGATACCGGCAATAATTGATACCCGCCACTTACTCTTTTCCCGCCACAACATCGCCGTGCTGGACTGCAAATGGACCGTGGAATCCGGTCCCGTTTCCATTCCGCGCAAGTGCCGAGCACTTGAAAAGCAGATGCAACGCCATGAGGGATTCTCTCTCGCATCTGCCGATATTCCTGCCCACTGGACTGAAATGCTGCAAGGCATGTCTTCCGACTTCGAGGTTCACCCATTTACGCATGCGCATGCCAATGGCGCCCTGTGCCTGCACAAGCCCTCGAACTGTACCCTTCTCATCCAATGCCCCAACACGGATGCCGAGCCGGTTTTCCAACAGGATCTGCACCCCGATTCGCTTCAGAACGCGCATCAGAACGTCCATCAGGACGCGCAACAGGAACTGGACACAGTGCCGGATGCACACCTTGGTGACGCGCTGCGCAGTCTGGGCATGGTCATGCCGGGGGCACCTGTTCCCTACACGCTGAACGACCTGCATTTTCTGGCACCGGCCGGATACGCTCTCAAAAAAGCGGAATTCAAGCCGGGGCTGAGCGAAATAGTCTTTTCGGACGGTCAGTGCGAGCTGTGCATCCGCCGTTTTGCCCCTGCCAACGTGGTATTGCAGGGACAGCCCTTCCGGGTATGGATTCAGGAAACCATGGACACCCCGCTGAAAGACATCCGTAAGGAAAAGACCGGACTGCCCGCCGGGGCGCGCAAGCGCTACCAGTGGCACCGCGAGGTTCGACCGAATCTGCTGCAGCGGCTTTCCCTGTTCTCGTCCGGAACGCGGCAGACCAAGACCATACGGGGAACCGCATGGGTCGAAGAGCATGAGAACAAGCTGCTCATGGTGACACACGAATCCAGCACCACCACGACCTGCAACGCGGAGACCTTTGAATCGGTCTGGCGAAGCCTGCGCGTTCGCTGAGGCTGACGCGGTCCCGTGCGGTGGCAGAGTCGGATACGCTTCGACATTGCACCACAGGCCGGACCAGATCACACCCCAGCGGATGCTCCGCCCTGCAAAACTTCCCTTAAAAACCGGCGCATATGCAGCCGGGTCTCCTTTCTGTTTCCTTTCATTTCCGCTGCCGGGGCACTCCCGAAGAATCGGAACACCAATAGTGTCCGCCCACAGGACAGACGATCCAGCATGGCAGCGGGCTTACTATTAAAGCTATGTCAGGCCCGTAGCTGAATCTGCACGGCGCTCACGCCATCGACAAGCGACCGATAACTACTCGTCAGAATCCGGCTGCGCATCATTGCCGAACAGCATGGCGCGCAATTCCGGCAGGCTGCGCCCCGTCTTGCGGGCAAAGGCTGCCAATGCTTCATATTCCGGCTTTTCCACTTCCTCACCATCAAGCGAATAGACCTTGGATTCCACGTCTCCAAAAGGGGCCCGTATGGTGGATGCCTGACGCTGCAGCACAACACGCTCCACGCAACTGCGACGTATGCCGAGCGTGTGGGTGTGCCGGAAGAATGCTTCCTGCACAAAATCCACCGTATCCGGCGCACACAGCACACGCAGCACACCACCCGGCCTGTTCTTTTTCATGATACCGGGGAGATAGAGCACATCCAGCGCCCCCGCCTGCATCAGTGCTTCAAAGCAGAAGCCGATATCCTCGCCGGTAAGGTGGTCCACGTTACTTTCCAGCTGCACCACGGTCTCAACGGCCATGCACGGATTACGGGCTTCGGTACCGGAACACATGCCAGCCTGTTCCAGCAGAAATACACGCAGCCCGCCCCCCGATTCGCGGCTGCCGTAGCCAAGACCGCTGGCAAGCAACGTGCCCTGCGGACCTTCCGCAAAGCGGGCTGCCAGCGCATCAATAAGCAGTGCGCCGGTAGGGGTGATCATTTCCTGCGTAAAGTCGGTGGGGTGCACGGGCTTGCCCTGCATGAGCCGCAGCGTTGCCGGTGCAGGCAACGACAGGGTGCCGTGTTCGCATTCCACAGTGCCCGTGAACCACGGCAGAGAAGAACAGACAACCTCGCGCACGCCGAGCTGCTCAAGCGCCCAGAAGGCTCCCGCCACATCAACAAGAGTATCGACTGCGCCCACCTCATGAAAATGCACAGACTCAACCGGCACGCCGTGTACGGCAGCTTCTGCCTCTGCCAGCCGGTGCAGAGCCTTCATGCTCTTTTCCCTGACCGAACCGGATACCGCAAGGCGCTGCAAAATATCTTCAAGATCATGCAGATGTCTGAGCGGCTGGTCGTCTTCCCAGTGGATGCGCATGGCGCTCCCGGCAATTCCCTGCCGGGATACGGGCAGGGGTCGTATCTCTACCGGAATGCCCGCCCCAGCAAACATGGACTCAAGGGGGGCGTAGTCGACGCCAAGCCCGTGCAGTGCTGCGAGCAGCATGTCGCCGCCAAGGCCGAAGGAACAATCAAGGAACAATGATCGCATGCGTACTCCTGATACTGTTTTGGTGGATGCCCGTCCCTGGATGGGCATCACGCCCGGCAGCACAAAAACGTCGGCCACCTGTGCGCCCTGCAAAAGCGTATGGCACGGCTGTGAGCTTAGCAAAATCGCCCCCCTCTGAGAACGGCGAAGGGCGCGCCCTGCGGAGCAGCGGGTGACCGTGAGAATGGTTCCTGCACAGGGAAGCTGACAAAATTCATCCCCATAACATCTTATGGTGATTATTTTTTCTTGTTTGCCATGCCAAAAGATGATTATAGTAAACCTACGGAAAATGAAACCAACGGCCCATGCCTAACATACTTTTCTGGCAGAGTAAGGAGGAGTCCCATGCTTATTCGCGACTGGATGACCAAGGAAGTACTGTCCGTCACCCCCGACACGTCCATGATGAAGGCCTCCAAGATTCTCAAGGAGCACGACATCAGCAGACTGCCAGTGGTGGACGCCAACAATCGTGTTGTCGGCATTGTTTCCGACCGCGACATCAAGGAAGCTTCACCCTCCAAGGCGACCAGCCTTGACGTGCACGAGCTGTACTACCTGCTTTCCGAAATCAAGGTGAAAGACATCATGACTGTGGACCCCGTGTGCGCCAAGCCGCTCGACACGGTGGAAAACGCAGCGGTCATCATGATCGGCAAGAAGATCGGCGGCATGCCTGTTGTGGACGATAACAACGTCCTGCAAGGTATCATCACCGACAGCGACATCTTCGAAGTGCTGATCACCATCACCGGCGTGCGCTACGGCGGGGTACAGTTCGCCTTTGAACTGCCCAACACGCCCGGCACTCTCAAGCCCATCGTGGACAACCTGCGCGAGTACAATGCACGCATCATCTCCATCCTCACCTCCATGGAAGGACCGGAAAAGAACAAGGAAAGCCGCGTGGTGAACATCCGCATCATGCCCATGGACCGCACCACCGAGAACAAGATCATTGAGGACCTGAAGTCCAAGCACAAGATGCTGTTCTGGGCACGCGACCACGTTCACACCGTGGCATAGTGCCCGCACAGGCCCTGCACCAGCGCATACAAAGGGGAGAGCATATGCTCTCCCCTTTTTCAGTACTGCACATTTCAAGACTGCTCAGCGTGTCCCCTTTTCCTTCACTGCACAGTCAACCACCCCTAACACGCTGAAATAGAATAAAAAACAATCGAACGACTTCTCTTGAAATTTTGAATTCGTTGTGGCATGTTAGGCGACACTTACGGG
>JBKEAK010000106.1:0-30411 GCA_047972125.1 Halodesulfovibrio sp. | reverse complement strand
TCTTGGCATTAACCTTACCGATCACGCGTTTATTGTTCTCCATCTCGGAAATATGGCGACGCGGTATGCCTGTTTTTTCGGAAAGCTCAACCTGCGTCATGTCTTCGCGATAACGTGCGCCGACAAGTAAAGTTCCGGCACTGCGGTCGGACAAAACCTCACGGGCATCCACGGCATCACGCACTCGGCATCCCATACGCTCAAGAAATGCACGAGTTTCTGCCGCACTGCCAGCAGGACAAGATACCTGCCAGTCAATACTATCAGTAAGGTGCTTTTTCGTGCGTTCCTGCATAGGTCACCTCCGCAAGTTTAACTTCCCCCTGCACCTCTCGCCAGACCGCCACATATGTTGGCTTGCCCTTTTTCAGATGACAGTGGTGCGTATAGTAATCAAGTTTGCTGTAATTGGGCCAATCACCCCGAACAGGTCCCTTCTCTTCAATTTCCATGACCAGCAGGGTTAATGCGGCTTTCACAGCCTTCGGCAATTTTGCAATCTGCTTTTCCGTTTTCTTGGGAATATCAACTCGCCAACCCAACTCCCCCTCCTTATATGTACCTTTTTTTAGTACACAGTCAAGCCCGCTCCCTATGTGATCTCGATAAATATCCACCAATACCTAGTGACTATTTAATAAATTGATTTCCATCAACATACAAAAAGGCCGGAGCGGTACCGCTCCGGCCTTCTTCATTCGTATCTTTCTTTTCGCTTCTAGCTGATTTCCCGCGTGGTGCTAAACACGATCTTGGGGAATCGCTCAACGGCGGATTCCAGCTTCCACGGGTTCGGGGCGAGATAGGCAAGGCAGCCTTCCGCGTCGATGGCAAGGTCGCTGCGGTAGTAATCGGTAAAGTCATCCAGCGCGCGCTTGTCTTCACTGTGAATCCAGCGGGCCGTGGTAACGGAAACCGGCTCGTACAGGGCGTTCACGGCGTATTCATTCAGCAGGCGGTGCACAATCACGTCGAACTGCAGCATACCGACAGCACCAAGAATGTAGTCGCTGTTGGCAATGGGACGGAACAGCTGCACTGCGCCTTCTTCTGCCAACTGCTCAAGGCCCTTTTGCAGCTGCTTGCGCTTCATGGGGTCCCTGAGTTGCACACGGCGGAAATGTTCCGGCGAGAAGCTGGGAATGCCCACGAACTTGAGCGGCTCTTTGTCCGTAAAAGTGTCGCCGATCTTGATGGTGCCGTGGTTATGAATACCGATAATGTCACCGGGGTAGGCTTCTTCCACGCCGGTACGGTCCTGCGCCATGAAAATGGTGGCGTTGGCGATGGTAAAGTCCTTGCCCACACGGTGGTGCTTCACCTTCATGCCGCGCGTGAACTTGCCGGAGCATATGCGCATGAACGCGATACGGTCGCGGTGGTTCTTGTCCATGTTCGCCTGAATCTTGAACACCACGCCGGAAAAGTCGTCCTCATAAGGGGAAACATCGCGGGTAGTGGTGGGACGCGGCTGGGGCGGAGGCGCAAGTTCCACAAAGGAATCCAGCATTTCCTGCACACCGAAGTTGTTGACGGCAGAACCGAAGAACACCGGGGTCTGCTCACCCTTGCGGTAGCGCTCCAGATTGAAGGGGTTACCCGCTCCCTGCAGCAGTTCAAGTTCTTCACGCAGCTGGTGCACCTGCTCGCCCAGAATCTCGTCGAGACGCGGGTCGTTCAGATCCTTGAACACGTCCCCCTTCTGGCGCTTGCCGCCATGCACGGCGGAGAACAGGTGCAGCTCGTTCTTATAGAGGTTCCATGTGCCCTTGAAGGTGCTGCCCATGCCGATGGGCCACGTAAGCGGCGCGCATTCGATTTTCAGGCGCTCTTCAATGTCTGCCATGACGGCAAAGGGATCAAGACCGTCACGGTCCAGCTTGTTGATGAAGGTCAGAATGGGCGTGTTGCGCAGGCGGCACACGTCCATCAGCTTCAGCGTCTGGGTTTCCACGCCCTTGGCCACGTCAATGACCAGCAGACCGGAGTCCACGGCGGTGAGCACGCGGTAGGTGTCTTCGGAAAAGTCCTGGTGACCGGGGGTGTCCAGCAGGTTTATTTCATACCCGTTGTACTCGAACTTCATTACCGAGGAGGTAACGGAAATGCCGCGCTCCTGCTCCATGGCCATCCAGTCGGACGTGGCATGGCGTGCTGCCTTACGCGACTTGACCGAACCCGCCATCTGAATTGCGCCACCATACAGCAGCAGCTTTTCCGTCAGGGTGGTCTTACCCGCGTCAGGGTGGCTGATAATGCCGAACGTACGACGTTTGTCTACTTCGCGCTTCAATTCCTTGTTCATGATCCCGATCCTCGAAAAAAGTCTCCCGCACGTGAAGGCCGTTCAACGCGCAAAGGCCCCCGTTTATGCCTCAAGCTTAAAGCGGGGTCAACTCTGCTGCCATGCAGCGCGTAGCGGGAGTTCCGGGGGGATTAAAACCCGAAATAACGCCCTGCTGCCACGCAGGCCATACCCACGGCCACGGTGCCGAAAAAGCTCTTGGTGCGCCATGCTACAAGAAATGTGGGCACAGCGGCAAGCAGCGGCAGGTTGTGCATGTTCAGTGCGATGGTTCCATCCTGCACCAGCAGCGCAGGCGCAAGCAGGGCACTGAGAATGGACGCGGGCTCAAAAATGAGAGAGCGGATGACATAGGGCGGCAGTTCGCGGGAAGAAAGCGCCCATACGGGCAAAAGGCGCGGCAGATAGGTAACGGCTGCCATGCCGAGAATGATGGTAAAGACAAGGGTATCAGAGGTAATCATGTCCGGCTCCTGTTAGTGCGCGGAATTGCTGCGGCCAGAATTGCTTGGACCAGCCGCGTTACGGAAAGACAGTACCGTGCCTGCGGTTGCGCCGCATACCGTGGCAAGAATCACATTCCACTGCCCTGCGCCCGCAAGCATGAAGCCGACCGACAGCATTGCGGAAAGCGCAGCCACCACAACATGCATGTTGCTCCGCACCTGCCCCACAAGCAGGGCGATGAACATGGCGGAAAGGGCGTAATCAAGCCCCAGCGGTTTCACATCACCTATCAGGTTGCTGCCGAATATGCCCATGGCGCTGCCCGCAACCCAAGAAAGCTGCGCCGTGACGTTAAGCGCATAGGTCTCTGCCGTGCCGGTGCGTCCCTCAGGGAAGCGCCGCGCGTGCAGGGCAAAACTTTCGTCCGTCAGCTCAAAGGCAAAGAGCGCCTGCTGCATCCGCGTCCAGTTGCGCAGATAGGGTGCAAGCGCGGCAGACATGAGCAGATGCCGCAGGTTCACGATGAAGGTGGTCAACACAATGGAAACCGGCGATGCCGCCGCAGCCAGCAGGCTCACCGCAATGAACTGCGCCGAACCGGCATAGACCAGCACGGACATGAGCACGGTGTTCCACTCCGAAATGCCCACCTTGCGGGCCAGCACGCCATACGCAAACCCCACGGGCAGGTAGCCCATGACAATGGGCAGTGCCTGCCGAACGCCTTCCCACATGCCGGAAGCTGCCTTCCGGCTTTCTGTTTCAGTCATCACCTGTTCCACGCTGTTCACCCCGGGATATCCGGGTCCCGCATCCGGGACCGGCCCATTACATATGCATTTCGCTTGGTATCGCTTTACCGGCAGGGCATGTTTCACAAGAAACGAATCACCCTGCCCGCTTGCAGAGAACCATAAAAGCTGTCACCATAACAGTCACAGTTTTTACAAAATTTGACCATAACAGATTTGCTGGCATGATTCGTAACCAGCTACGGACCATGACTTTTCATACTGCGGAGAGCAGGCATGCATCACCCCGAAACGACTCCGGCCAAGGCAGGCTCGGCAGCAGTAACGCCGCACGAGACCTTCCGTTATCATCATGTGGAGCAACAGATTCTGGCCATGATTGAATCGGGCAGGTTCGCGGCGGGCGACAGGCTCCCTTCGCTGCGCTCCCTGTGCACCAGCATGGGAGTAAGCCTTGCCACGGTAAACCATGCCTACATGGAGCTGGAACGCAAAGGCATAATCGAGGCGCGCCCCCGTTCGGGCTACTTCGTGCGCAAGCCCGGTGTTCCGCTCCCCCTGCCTGTTACGGAAAAAAGCACGCCGGAAATCGGGGAAGAAAACCGCACCAACCTCATCCAGATGGTGCTTGAGGCCGTGGGTAACAAGAACCTCATTTCCTTCGGCTGCGTAACGCCCGACCCAGCCCTGCTTCCGGGCAAGGCGCTTGCCCGCATCATGCAGGATGTGACGCGCCTTTCCACCTACGATTCGCTTTCCTACGAGGTCATACAGGGCAACCCGGAACTCCGGCGGCAGATAGCATGGCGCGGGCAGGAACTGGGGCTTTCCGTGCAGTCCGACGACGTGCTTATCACGGTAGGTACCATGGAGGCGCTGCATATCACCCTGCGCGCCCTCACCCGCCCCGGCGACAGCGTGGTCATTCAGTCGCCCACCTATTTCTGTTTTGTGCAGCTGCTGGAAAATCTGGGCCTGCGGGCCATTGAGGTTCCCTCCAGCCCGGAGCACGGCATATCGCCCGCCGCCCTGCATGAGGCCATTACCAAGTTCGACGTGGCCGCCTGCATTCTCTCGCCCAATTTCAACAACCCGGACGGCTCGCTGATGCCGGACGAGGCCAAGCGGGAGATCGTGAACATGCTCGCCAGACGCGGCGTGCCCCTTGTGGAAGACGATGTGGCGGGTGATGTACACTTCGGCCCCAGCCGCCCCACACCGCTCAAGGCATTTGACCGAAAGGGCAACGTGACGTTGTGCTCGTCCTTTTCAAAGACCATAGCCCCCGGCTACCGCTGCGGCTGGATGCTGCCGGGAAAAATCATGCGCAAGGCTCTGGAAATAAAGGCGACCACCAATGTGTGCTGTGCCAGCCCCACGCAGATGGTGATAGCGGAATTTTTACGGCAGGGATTGTACGAACGCCACCTGAAGCGGCTGCGCGTAGCAACGGAACGGCAGATGCAGACTATTCAGCATCATCTGGCCATGTATTTTCCGGAAGGAACGGGCGTGACCCGCCCCAAGGGTGGCGGCTTTCTGTGGGTATCGCTGCCCGAGAAGGTGGACAGCGTACAGTTGTTCAAGGAGGCCAAGTCACAGGGCATTCTCATATCCCCCGGCCCCATCTTCACCACACGAGATCAGTTCCGCAATTACATCCGCCTTTCATGCTGCGGTGTATGGCACGAGCGCATGGAGCAGGGGCTCAAGGTACTTGGCACACTGGCTGGAGAGTTAGCGTAGCTACCCACTACACACACCTTTTATCTCTCCATACCGATTCCATGCCTTGCCGGACTCCCCCCAGATAGAAGCAACCACCAGCGTACGGGATAAAACCCGACCACGTCTTCTGGCTGCCCAGCGCCTACCCTACGCGCCGATTGGAAGCGCTTCGCGTCCACGGCAGGACAGAATCGCCAGCCAACGAGAGGCTGGGGCGAGGCAGGGGGAGTCCAGAGGGGGCCTTGCTGAGGGCGGGCACCGCCCGGCTGAGGCCCCTTCTAGTCCTGCTGAAGGCAACAAAAGGAAAGACTAGCCAAGACTTGATGGAGTCGATGAAAGTATGCTCATGCCTGTAGCGGACAGACTGACAAAACTATCTACCCACTACACCCCGCGCACCGCCCCCTCCCAACACTGCCCTTACGTCCGGCGTAGGCCCTCGCGAGCCCTCCGGTTGACGTTTCGCGGTACAGACTGGGCAGATCGTGCCCGGTGCTGGCCATGACGGAAACAACCTCGTCAAAGGGAATGCGGTGCGTGCCGTCTGACAGAATTGCCATCTGCGCACCGGAAACCGCGCGGGTGGCGGCACAGGCATTACGCTCAATACAGGGAATCTGCACAAGCCCGTCCACGGGGTCGCAGGTCAGCCCGAGGTGGTGCTCCAGCCCCATTTCCGCAGCATATTCAATCTGCCGGAGCGAACCGCCCATGAGCTGAGTGGCGGCTGCACAGGCCATGGAACAGGCGGCTCCCACTTCTCCCTGACAGCCCACCTCGGCCCCGGATATGGACCCGTTGTGTTTGATCACGTTGCCGAACAGACCGGCAGTGGCGAGGGCACGCAAAATATCCCGCTCGGCAAGCTGCTGGGTTTCCATCAGATAGCGCAACACGGCGGGCATCACCCCGCTGGCGCCGCAGGTAGGTGCAGTCACCACAACGCCACCTGCGGCATTCTCTTCGGAAACAGCCATGGCATACGCGGTGAGCAGCCCCGTCTGCTGCATATCCTGCGAGGCAAGCTTGGTGCGGCGGAAATAGCTCCATGCATGGCGTCGCAGGCCTATGGAACCGGGCAGCACGCCCTGTGTATCCAGCCCGCGTGCAAGTGCCTCCTGCATGGTCTGCCACACTTCGCGCAGAAAATCCCATATCTCAGGCCCTTCGCACTGCTGAACGTATTCCCAGTAGGCAATTCCCTTGTCCTCGCAGTGCGCCATTATGCTCGCCATATCCGGCAGGGTGTACACGATGCGGCGCTCTGCAGCGCCTGCACCGGCTTCCCGGATGGCACCGCCGCCCACACTGTAGAAGGTGGCCGAGGCAATGACCGCCCCATGCGCATCCAGAGCTTCGAAGAACATGCCGTTGGGGTGCTCGGGCAACTTGTCGGCCGGACGCCACAACACCTCCGTCCTCTCCACACCAAGTACGGAAAGCACGGCCGCGTCAGTTAGATGGCCCTTTCCTGTCGCGCCAAGGCTTTCAAACAGATGCACCCTGTACCGCTCGGCACCGGGTGTACGGGCAAGAAACTCACGGGCGGCGATGCGCGGCCCCATGGTGTGACTGGACGATGGTCCCACCCCAATCCGATACAGTTCTCTGATGCTTTCCATATGCGCTCCTCGCATGCAGATACGCACAAGAAAGGGCAATTGCAACTTCCTTCATTTTTGTAGATGGATTATGCAATTGCCCTTTCCAAAAGACACACAAACAGATCGTACGATCAATCAACAGGAATCTGAACCCAGAAAACGGTTCCTTCGTCCGGGGAGGACTCAAAGGACACGGTGCCCCCGAGATAGTTTGTCACGAACATGCGGGCACTGTATGTGCCAAGTCCCCGCCCGCGGCGCTTTGTTGAAAAGGTGCGCTGAAACAGTTGCGCCTGAATGTGCTGGGGCATGTAAGGACGGCTACGGACATAAAAGTGCATCTTGCGCCCCTTGCGCAGAAAACCGAGGTGCACTTCATCCCCTTTGGAAGAGGCTTCCAGCGCGTTCTTCAGCAGATTCTCCATGGACCGTTGCAAGAGATGCCTGTCCGTTACGAAATGGGCGTCATAATCCGCCTCGTCCACGAGGATACGCTTGCCTTCCGCACAGGGAAACAATGCTCCCAGCACCTTGAGGTCGTGAAGAAATTCCACGGCATGCAACGGTTCAGGAGCAGGGACAAACTCCCCCTGCTCGGCTGAGAAAAAGGTCTGAAAAAACTTCACTTCCCGTATGAGCTGATCAGTTCTTTCTTCCGTTGCCTGCGCAAGATTGGCGTAGCAGCTGTCCACCTGCCCGCTCATGATACGGACAGCGCCAAGAATGCCGCCAAGGGCATTCAGCGAGTCGTGCAAAAACAGGGTTTCCAGCATTTCACGATACTTTTCGCGCGAAATATCCGTCAGGTAGCACAGGGCAAGCACATCGTCGCCCAGTTCAAGCCGATAAGCCTGCACACGCAGGTTAAGCGCCTTGATGCGGCCCTTTTGCTCTGTGAGCACCCGGCTTTCTTCACAGGCCACACCTGCCGTGCTGACCCCGAGCACTGCCTTTACGTTGCCGCAATATTCACAGCACGCCGAACCGCCGCACATGTCCTTGTTGGCATGCACGCAGCTGACAATTTCGCCGGGGCGTCTGCCGAGAAGATCTGCCTCAGATTCCACCCCGAACAATTTGCAGGCGGCCTCGTTAGCAAAAATTATCGCCCTGTTCAGATTGAGAACGGTAAAAGCTACCGGTACAGTTTGCGCAACCAGTCCTTGAAGAACTTCCGCCACCTTGTCACGCAAGCGCTGAATTTCCTGGGCCGCCTCTTTGGTGTTACCCGCCGGATTCACCATTTTGCGCCCTCCTTTGGCATTACCTTACAGGATTTTCGACGGTTAGCCAATAACGTCTATAGCAATTCCCGCAATCGATCAGGCCGCCCGCTTATCCCTCCCCTTCCAGCCGCGCTGCGAGGCCAGATTCCACGCCGCTGCAAGAGCGGTGAACAACTCTTTCTTGTTCACCGGTTTGCCCACAAAACCGTCCATGCCACCCTTGAGAAAACGCTCCCTGTCTCCGGCCATGGCATGCGCCGTAAGCGCCACAATGGGAATATTGCGACACCGGCTGCCCGATGCACGCACCCTCTGGGTGGCTTCCAGCCCGCTCACCACGGGCATCTGCACGTCCATGAGCGCAATATCGGCCTGACCGGCCAAAATGCAATCCAGCGCCTCTTCCCCGTTTGCCGCAGGCAGCACCACATGCCCGTAATCTTCCAGAAAATAGGCGAGAAATTCACGGTTCAGCTCGTTATCCTCAGCCAGCAGAATATGCAGGGGTGGCAGATTTTCACAATCTTCTTCTACCCCGGCCTCGGCCTTCACTTCTGGCTCCGGCTTGAGAACACGCATTCCAAGGGCAAAATGGAAGCGGCTTCCCTTGCCCAGAATGCTTGCCACCTGCAGCTTGCCGCCCATGATCTCGACAAGGTGCTTGCAGATCGCCAGTCCCAGACCGCTGCCGCCATGCTGGCGCGAAAGGGTGCCGTCCACCTGCGAAAAACTGTCGAACAGGTCGCCCAGCCTGTCGGCGGGGATGCCTATCCCCGTATCGGAAACGGAAAAAGCCACCTGCTGCACATCGCCTGTTCCACCGGCCATGAACACGCTCAGAATAACGCGCCCGCCGGATTCGGTAAACTTGATGGCGTTGTCCAGAAGGTTCACCAGCACCTGCCGCAGACGGCCCGCATCGCCTTCCACCCTGCGCGCAACGTTCTGCTCCATTTCAAACGAGAGCAGCACGCCTTTTCCTTCCGCCTTGATTCTCATGGAAACCCATATGTCCATGAGCACTTCTTCCAGATTGTACGGGCGGGAAATGAGGGTCAGTTTGCCTGCCTCTATGCGCGAAAAATCCAGCACGTCATTGATAACAGCCAGCAGGCCGTCGGAAACATTCTTGATGATGGCAAAATAACGCTGCCATTTCTGGGGCGGATTCTCGTTCAACGCCACTTCGGTAATGCCCATTATGCCGCTGATGGGCGTGCGCAGTTCATGGCTGATGTTGGCAACGAACTGCCCCTTGAGCACGTTGGCATTTTCCGCTGCCTCCTTGGCTGAACGCAGGGCCGATTCATACTCTTCCCGCATGGTGATGTCCGAGAAAACCGCCATGCCGGAGGCCACCTGCCCCCTGTCGTCCACAAGCGGCAGCGCATGGGCCTGATACACTCTGCCGCGCACCGTAACGGTGAACGAAGTTCGCATGCCGCTCAGCACAACTCCCTGATGGGCAGCCATGAGCGAGGCCACATCCGGCGGCAAAGCATTTTCCAGCACCCTGCCTTCCAGTTCGGCCCGGCTCCAGCCTGCCGATTCCAGCGCCTGCCCTGCCGCAATGAGAATACGCCCGGAGCGGTCAAACAGCATGATAATGCCGGATGGATAGTTCTCCGCCAGCGTGCGGTAATCCTTCTCGCGGCGGATAACAGCCTCGCGGGCGTTAATCAGCATGCGGTTCTGAGTATAGGCGGCAAAGGTGCCCCACCCGCCCAGCACGCCAAAGATGATAAACAGTGCCGTCTGCCAATCCCTGCGCGCCTGCCAGTCGGAGAGTACGCCTTCCATGGAGACGGAAAGCACGAACTTGAGCGGATACCGCACCGCGGCGTAAACCAGCGTGTAGTTGTCCCCTTCTGTCACCGAGGCCTTACGCCCCGGCACCACTGCCTTTTCCATTGCGGGGATGAAATTGCCGGTGCCGTTCTGCAACAGGGTTGCAGGCCATGCGGCAAGCGGCTCACCATCGCCGGTCAGCAGCATGACGGAATCCACGCCTTCTCGGCTTCTGGGACGCTGCTCGTAGTAGGATGAAGGCGTCACGGTGGCCACCAGCATGCCCTTGCAGGCTTCGCCCACGCCCCCGAGGCGACGGCTGAATATGAGCAGGCCGGGGGCGTAGCCCGCCGGAGGCAATGTGGAAAAAGAAACCCGGTCGGCGCGGGCACAGTTGCGGGTATAGTGGTCCATGGCCTGCCCGTTGGAGAATTGCGAATCCTCCCGCAGGGCAAAACGGACATCACCCGTGGCATCCAGCACCATGAAATTTGTCAGGGCAGGCAGATAGACCAGTGCGCGGGAAGCGGCGAGCCGCACCTGCTCTTCGGACATGGATTCGAGCCGCCGCTGCTCCAGCTCAAGCCCGAGCTGCAGAAAGGTGCTGTCTATGGCGTCAAACAGACGCTCGGTCTGTTCCTGCAGCAGCCACACATGGTCCTTGAGACGAAGCGAGGCAGTTTTTACTATCTGCCGCCTGTCTTCAATGAGTGAACGGTACCCGAAGTAGCCGGAGACAAGCAGCAGGCTGAACAGAATGAGCAGCACCAGAAGCGGATTACCTCGCAGCACATCGCGCATGACTACTCTCCACCTTTCCGTTGTTCAGGAACAGCAGCGGAGGCCGCTTTCTGCTCCGGACCGGAAAGCCCATTGGCTTGGCCGTTCATTGCGCCGGGTCGGGGATCGCCCAGCACGGTTTCCATCTCGCTGAAAAAGCGTTCGAGAATGGCATTGGAAACGAGCAGGCCGTTCCGCGTAAGGCTAAGATAGCCATTGCGGATGCGTACCAGCTGATTGCGATGCAGAGCATGGATGAGCGACTTGTTATCCCTGATGAAGTCGCGTCCGGTAAGTTCACGGTAAGCTTTTACCCGCAGCCCCCGCGTGGTGCGCAGGCGCAGCATGACCAATTCCTGCACCCGCTCCATCAGGGTAAGGGTTTCGGCATCATGCCCTATGGTGCCTGCATCCACCGTGGCGGCGTATTCATCCAGTGCGCAGGGGTTGGTCCACCGTCTGCCCTGCAGGGTGGAAACGGCAGCAGGCCCCATGCCCAGATAGTCTGCGCCTTCCCAGTAGCCCATGTTGTGACGGCACTGAAAGCCCATGCGGGCAAAGTTGGAAATCTCGTACTGCAGGTAGCCCTGCGATTCCAGATAATCCGCCCCGTAAATGAACATCTTCCCCTGCTCACCATCATCCGGCAGGGTCAGCCTGCCCTTCTGCACCGCAAGTTCAAGGGGTGTGCCTTCTTCAATGGTCAGGCCGTAGCAGGAAAGATGGTCGGGCCCGAGCTTTACTATGGCGCGCAGGTCTTCCAGCCACAGTTTGAGGCGTTGGTCCGGCAGCCCCCAGATGAAATCAAGATTGATGTTGGCAAAGCCCATGGTGCGGGCAAGCTCGAAGGTACGGATGGCATCACGCACCGAATGCGGACGGCCCAGCAGGGGCAACGAGGCAGGGTTCATGCTCTGGAATCCCATGCTCAGGCGGTTCACGCCCGCGTCCAGCAGAGTTTTCATGTAATCCATGCTGGCCACGGATTCAGGGTTCGCCTCCAGGCTTATCTCGGCAGTGCGGTCCACGGCAAAGGCCTTGCGGATACGGTCCATGACCACCGCAACGGCCCGCGCGGGCAGCATGGAAGGCGTGCCGCCGCCGAAGAACACCGTTTCCACGGGCATGTTGCCGAGCCTGTCACCCCACAACGCCACTTCACGCAGCAGGGCATCCACATAGCGCTGCATGGCATCGCCCTGCGGCACTTCGGAATGAAACGCGCAATACCCGCACTTGCTGCGGCAGAAGGGAACATGGATATATACGAGCATGGCGTCGACATTAGAAGGCCGCGGCCTGAGCGTCAAGCAAGGTGCCTGTTAAGGTGCCTGTTGCGGGCACCCATTTCCGGCAATTACCGGCAAGTGCCCGCATGTGCATCACACACATGCCGGGACAGGGGTGGCCCCAAGCTCGCACAAAGCCCTATTTGCAGCTGCATTGCGCCATAACGCCTCTGGCTTACGACCATCTTTTGGTGTAGAAGGGTGAAAGCCGTATCACATTGTCCGGGCACGGTTTCATCCCGGACCGAGGCCACTTTTCCCCCGGCAACAACAGCACTTCATATGGCAGCACGCTACAGGAATACTACCATGAACGATTCCGCCTTTTCCTTCTATCTCCGCAATCACCGCGTCAACGGATACACGGAACCGGGACTGGCCATGTTCTACGGTGAACAGCTTCTCAAAGGGCTTGAAAACCTGCCCCCGGAAACGGGGCAGAAGCGCATTGCGCTGGCAGCCGGTCTGCTGCGGCAGGCCCTGCTGCTCAATCCCTTCGACAAGGTGCTGCGCGGTGTCGTGAACCAGCTTGCCAACCCCGCCCCGGCCTCGGAAATCTATACGGCATGGCTCGGCGCCTGCAACAAGGTGCTGGACGGCACGGACGACATGTTCGTGGGCGAGGCGCTCGAACAGGCCGAAGAGTGGAAACGGGACGAAACCCTGCTCCGCAACACGGCCCTGAACCACGAATCCATCTGCCTGCGGCATGCATGTCTGGTCAAACTGTGGGAACTGGGTAACCTGCCCTATTTCACGGATGCCGCCTGCGCCATTGCCTCCTCAGAGGCAGGCCCGCTCATCAGCGGCTTCTATGCCTTTGCGGCCCTTGCTGCAGGCGAACACGCCCTGTGCGAGGGGCTGCTTTCCCGTGCGCTCATCAACCCGCTCACCCTGAACCTGAAGGCGGAACGTGCCGCATCCGCAGGCGATACGGAAACAGCGCGCAGCCTGCTGCTCCGCTCCATTGATGCACTGCCCGTGCAGACACACCTGCTGCTGCGCCTGCATGAACTGCAGACCGCTCCACAGCCCGCATCACTGGACGCACTTGCTTCCGACAAGCGGGTCAGCGTTCTTTTCTACACATGGAACAAGCTTGATGTGACCATGGATACCCTGCGCAGCCTGCTGGAATCCGACATCGGCAACGCACACATCGCCCTGCTCAACAACGGCTCCACGGTCTTTACGCAAGATGATTTTGCCGCTGCTGTTGCCAATGTGGCACAGGGCAGAGAGGTGGAGGTTGTCCAGCTGCCCGTGAACATTGGCGCGCCAGCCGCCCGTAACTGGCTGTGGCAGATGGAATCATCCCGCGCATCAGACTACACCGCATTTCTGGATGACGACGTGTACCTGCCTAAGAACTGGCTGCGCTGCTTCCTGCAGGATGCCGCCGAATTCCCCGAGGCAACGGTCATCGGCCCCCGCGTTGTGAACCCCGGCACCATTCCCACCATACAGTACGTGGCGCGTTTCTTTTCGCAGACGGCGAACAATCTTATCAGGTTCACCAACAACGCCCCGTTGTTCATGGACATGCAGCAATACACCTACCGTCGCCCCTGTCTTTCCGTCATGGGCTGCTGCCATCTGTTCAACCGCAGCGCCTGCGACAGCCTGAACGTGCCAGGCTTTGACGTGCGTTTCACCCCTTCTCAGGTGGACGATCTGGAACACGACATTCAGGTCTGGCTTTCCGGCGGCACGGTGCTCTACGATGGCCGGGTCTGCGTGGTGCACCGGCAGGATGCAGGCAGAGCCGCCCCCCGCACCGAAGCGGGCTGGGGCCACGTGTGGGGCAACCACATGAAGATGGAAATGAAGATTTCCGGCGAGAACCTCGCACGGGTCGACAAGCAGGTGCAGGCGCTGGACGATGCCTTTCTCAGGCAATGCCTGCATGCGGCACTACCCGACCTTTCGCCGCGGGCAAAAACCTTTTTCGCCCAGTGCGGCATGCTCGCATAACCCGCCCTTTTCACGAAAAAACAAAAGGCCGGCGCCCCTGCGCGCCGGCCTTTTTCAGTTCGGAACCCCCTCATCAGTTCCGCAACTGGTGCATTAACTTGTTCAAATTCTCTGCCATGCTGGCAAGGCGGCGCACTGTTCCGCCGGATTGGCTCATGCCGTCTGCCGTTGTATCGGCCACACGGTTCACCTCTTCCACAGCTCTGGCTATCTGGGTTGTGGCAACGGCCTGCTGCTGCGTGGCAGAAGCAATGGACCGCACCCGCTCGGCCGACTCTTCGGCAAATTCAAGAATGGCTTCCAGCGCCTCGCCTGAGCGTGAAGAGAGCTGGGTTGCCGATTCCACGGCATGCATCGCTTCGTCCATGCCCTGCATGTTGCGGTTGGACGATGCCTGAATGGCGGCAATGCGCTCTTCCACCTCGCGGGTGGCCTGCATGGTCTTTTCCGCCAGCTTGCGCACTTCGTCCGCCACCACGGCAAACCCGCGACCGGCGTCCCCTGCCCGCGCAGCCTCAATTGCGGCATTCAGCGCGAGCAGGTTGGTCTGGTCGGCAATCTCGTTGATCACCGTTATGACGTCACCTACGGCACGGGCATCCGTCCCCAGGGCGAGCATGTCCTGTCGCAGGCGGGACGCAATATCGTGGACCGCGTTCATGGAAGAACTGGCCTGACGAACCACGTCCGCACCGTTGCGCGCACGTTCGGATGTTCCCTGTGTCGCCTCAGAGGCATCCCCCGCGCTGCGCGTGATTTCACCCACAGAAGCATTCATCTGCGTTACCGCCGCTGCGGTTTCCGCCAGCCTGTCTCGTTGCACAGCTGCGCCCTTGGTCACCTGCGTAACCTGAGAGGAAAGCTCGGCAGAGGCCTTGGCAAGATCGTCGGCAACGCCTCTGGCATCGGTTGCCACCGAAAGAATCCTGTCCAGAAGCATGCGCACACGCTCTGCACTGGCATCGGCCTCGGCCTTGGCAGCGCGCGCCTCTTCCGCCAGAGCGCGTGCCTCGCGCTCGCTGGCGTTGGCGGCGTCCATCCGCTCCACAATGCAGCGCACCATCTCGGCCACGTCCTTGCCGAGCAAGGCAAACTCGCCCTTCAGCCCGTCAGGCGGACGCGTATCAAGCCGCCCTGCGGCAATGCCCGAAGAATAGCCCTGCAAAGAACGCATGGATCGTGTGATATCCCGTATGACAAACAGCGTGAACAGCGCAGTCAGCAGGGCCAGCGTTACTTCCGTCCCGGCTATGAACATGTTTATGCGCATGCTGGTGGCATGGTATTCCTTGACCGCCGAGGCCCTAAATTCTGTCACCTGCGGCTCCAGCGCCCGCCCTGCCTGAATGAGCGCGTCAGACTCCTGCCTTGTCTGCGTATCCAGCGCGAGGAAGGCGGCCTGATAGTCATCTATCTTGCGCAGCAGCACATCGCCCGCCCGTCTGTGAGCGGGAAAAATTTCGCACAGGCCGTTCACGTTGGCGCGGGCATCTTCAAGGTGTTTGGCCACCTGTTGGATGTATTTATCCCCGCCGCGCATAACGTAGTTCTTTTCCTGCCGTCGGGCCTGCAGCACATCCAGATGTGCCTGAGAGGCCATTTCCTCCATCCGTACAAGCCGACTTTTTGCCAGCTCGCCATACCATCCCGCACAGAAAATACCCAGGTATCCGGCAAGGCAAACAGCAAGCAACAGATACAACTTTCGTTTCATCGTCATGGTAGTGGCCCTCCCTCAAGTACAGACCCACTACCCTGAAAGCACACACCGTGCCGGAATTCAGAAGCACAGCGCACACCACACAACACACCGGAACAATTTGATTTAACCTGCAAAACGACAAACAGGCCACCCTGCTTGCAGCGGGGCGGCCTGTTCGTTTGCTTTACGGTTTGTTAATTTTACAAACGGCTTATTACCACTCGTTGGTCTTGCGCACATACACCTCAAAGTCGGCAGCGGGTACCGGCCGGGAATAGAAAAAGCCCTGAACTTCAGGACAACCGTACTCGCGCAGCCTGTCGAGCTGCTCCTGCGTTTCCACCCCTTCAGCCACAACCTGCAGAGAAAGGTTCTTGGCCATGCTGATAACGGTGGAAACAATGTTCGCATCGTTTTCGTCGTTGAGGATGTCTTCAACAAAGGAGCGGTCAATCTTCAGCGTGTTGATATGGAATGTCTTGAGATAGTAAAGCGAGGAGTGGCCCGTGCCGAAATCGTCGATGGCGGTAAGAATGCCCCGGCCCGCAAGCTGCTCAAGCAGGGAAACGGTCTGCCCGAGATCGCTCATCATGGTGGATTCGGTGATCTCCAGTTCCAGCAGTTCGGGATCTATGCCGGACTCATCCAGCGCGTTGAACACCATATCCACAAGGTTTGCCCGGAACTGATGCGCGGAGATGTTGACGGAAACCCGCAAGCCATCCATGCCCGCATCATGCCATATCTTGGTCTGGCGGCAGGCTTCGCGCAGCACGCGTTCGCCAAGCTGCACGATGAGGCCGGTTTCTTCCGCCACGGGGATGAACTCGCCGGGGTTGCCCACGGTTCCATCCGCCCTGTGCCAGCGCACCAGTGCCTCCATCCCCACAACCTTGCCGGTGCGGATATCCACGCGCGGCTGGTAATAGGGAAGAAATTCGTTGTTCTCCAACCCCTTGCGGATGTCTTTTTCCATGGCAAGCCGTCTGGTGACCTGTTCCACCATGGCAACATCAAAGCGCTGCCAGCTTGAACGCTCGCGGGCCTTGGCGCGATACATGGCAATATCGGCATTCTTGATCAGGGTGTCGGGGTCTGCGCCGTCCTTGGGATAGCAGGTCACGCCGATGCTGGTGCTCAGATACAGCTCGTGTTCGGTGATCATGAAGGGATTGCGGAAGGCATTGAGCACGGTTTCCGCCCAGTGGCCCGCTTCTGCTTCATCGCCTATATGGGGCAGCAGCACCACGTATTCGTCACCGCCAAGACGGGCAACCATGCCGCGGTCCCCCGCAAGAGCCAGCAGGCGCTCGGCGGTTTCCGTGAGCAGCCTGTCGCCCACCTTGTGGCCGAGGCTGTCGTTGACGGTCTTGAAGTTGTCGAGGTCGAGAAAGAGCACGGCGAACTGCAGACTGGTCTCTGCATACCGGGCTATCAGAGCGGCAATTTCCTGCTTGATCTTGAGACGGTTGGGCAGTCCGGTCAGTTCATCGTGATGCGCCTGATAGGTTATCTGGGCTTCCTTGCGCTTCAGTTCGGTAATGTCGTGAAAGGTGCCCACTTCGCCGGAACGCTGTCCGTCGCGGTCGAAAAAGAAGCTCTTGTAGAGAACGAAATTATGCAGGGTGCCGTCCGGCGCAGCCAGTTCCATCAGACAGTTTGTCAACATGCCGTCCTGACTATCAATTTCCGACATACGGCAGGCCACCTCATCCGGCAGCAGGCGGTGCGAGGATTGCCCCACCACATCTTCCTGCCGCACGCCCAGCATGTCGCTGAACACCTTGTTGCAGCCAAGGTAGACGCCGGTGAGGTCCTTGTAAAAAATGGGATTGGGGATGGATTCGATGAGCGTTTCGAGGAACTGGTTCTTTTCCTGCAGCAGGGCCTGCACTTCCAGCAGACGGGCATTGGCATTGCGCAGCTCGCTGGTGCGCATGGAAACTTCCTGCTCAAGACGGTCCTGGTAGCGGTTGCGCTCTTCAAGCAGGCGGGCACGTTCCAGCGCCTTGCCCACGGCGTGCTCAAGCACCATCATGTCCGTAATGGGCTTGGTGACGAAGTCCCACGCGCCTATGCGCAGGGCTTCCACCGCTTCTTCAAGCACGCCCACGCCGGAAACCACGATAACGGGAACGGCGGGAGCCTCAACTTTCATGCGGCGGACAACTTCCATGCCGTCCATGACGGGCATGCGCAAGTCCACCAGCACAAGATCGGGGTGCTCGGCACGGAACACTTCCAGACCCAACGCACCGTTTTCAGCCTGACATACTTCAAATCCACTATCTTCAAGATAGGCAACGATGTTCTCACGAACAGTCAGGTCATCATCAATCGTCAAGATTCGTGCGGGCGCGTCCTGCATGTATGTTCTATCCCTTTGTTTGACCACTCATACCGGCTTATCCTACCGCCACAAAGCATGCCAAGAGATCGGCGTTTTTGCCAGTAAAATATTGGAATTCCCATCCAAGACTTCTGGACGTAACCCTGCATGCCGATATATGCTACAATTCCCGATCCCCGTAAGATGTCAACGATAATCAATCATTAAAACAAAATCAGGACAGAGTCATGGCATTCGGCATTCTCAAGAAGCAGCTCGGTTTACAGAAACAGTTGGATGAATTTCTCAACAAGGTCAGCGAAGCATCGCTGCTGCTTCGTCAGGGTGTGGACCTGTACCTTTCAGAACGTGAAGAAGCTTTTGATGAGAAGCTTGAGCAGATCACGCACATTGAACATCGTGGCGATGAAATGCGGCGCGACATCGAAAAGAAGCTGTACATAAAGACGCTCATCCCCGAATCGCGCGGCGACGTTCTGCAGCTTCTGGAACGCCTTGATACCCTGCTCGACAGCTGCAAGGCCATGCTCTGGCAGTTCAAGATAGAGCTGCCCGACTTCCCCGAAGAAACCCATGGGGAGCTGCGCGACCTTACCTCGCACTCTGCGGAATCGGTTGAAGCCATTGTACGCTCCACCCGCGCCTTTTTGCGTACCAGCCCCGAATTTGCCGACCATATCCACAAGGTATCCTACTGGGAGACCGAATCGGACAAGGTTTCCACCCGCATGCTCATGGCCATATTCCGCCGCGACGACCTGAGCCTGTGCCACAAGGCCCAGCTCAAGGACTTTGTCCGCCGCATCTCCAAGATCGCAGACAGGGCTGAAGACGTGGCCGACCGCCTGAGCATCTACGCCATCAAGCGCATGTTGTAACGGGAGCCGGACATGCTGCCCATTTTTCTTTCCAGCGGCCTGTTTCTGGGCTGGTCTCTCGGCGCAAACGACGCATCAAACGTCTTCGGCACCGCCGTTGCGTCGCGCATGGTCAAGTTCAAAACCGCCGCCATTATCTGCTCCATATTCGTCATCCTCGGCGCTGTTGCCGGTGGTGCCGGCGCCTCGCACACGCTGGGCAAACTGGGGGCGGTAAACGCGCTCGCCGGGGCATTCATGGTTGCCCTTTCCGCCGCGCTCACGGTGTATCTCATGACCATGGCCCGCTATCCGGTTTCCACCTCGCAGGCCATAGTCGGTGCCATTGTGGGCTGGAACCTGTTCACAGGCGCCATTACGGACCCTTCATCCCTGACCAAGATCATGATGACATGGGTGGCATGCCCTGCGCTTTCCGCCCTTTTTGCCGTGGCCATGTACATTCCCATCGCCTACGCCATCAAACGGCTGCCCCTGCATATACTCACGCTGGACACCATGACCCGCTGGGGACTCATTCTTTCCGGAGCCTTCGGCTCGTATGCGCTGGGTGCCAACAACATTGCAAACGTCATGGGGGTTTTCGTCCCTGTTGCCCCCTTCCACGACATAACTCTCTTTAATACGATAACTTTTTCCCCTGAACAGCAGTTGTTCTTTCTGGGGGGCATTGCCATTGCCGTGGGCGTTTTCACCTATTCCAAGCAGGTGATGATGACCGTGGGCGAAGGCATTGTCCGCCTCAGCCCCATTGCAGCCTTCATCGTGGTTACGGCCCATTCGCTGGTGCTGTTTGTCTTCTCCTCGCAGGAGCTTTCAGACACCCTGCACAGCCTTGGCCTGCCCCGCATCCCCCTTGTGCCGGTTTCCAGCTCGCAGGCCATTGTGGGCGCGGTCATCGGCGTGGGCCTGCTCAAGGGCGGGGGCGGCATTCGCTGGCGCACGCTTGGCGGCATTGCCTCCAGCTGGGTCACCACCCCCATTCTCGCCACGCTGCTCTGCTTTGTCTCGCTGTTCTTCTTGCAGAACGTATTCAACCAGCAGACCTACCGGCCTGTCGAATATGAGCTCACCCCCATGGTGTGGGACCGCATAACCACCCTGCCGGGAGCCAGCGAAACCACCCATGAAGCCTTGGATGACATGTGGATAGAACGCTACCCCAACGCCAAGGCCTTCCGCTCCGCTCTGCAGCAGCGGCTTGGCGAAAAATCGCCGCTTGTGCCGCTGATCATGGAATATGCCGAGCTCGACTCCTTCCGCGTCACGGCCAAGGGCGTGAACAATGTGGACCACAGCTACCTGACAGCAGAAGAAATGGATGCCGTGGAATCACTGGTCGGGCAGGCATTCACCCACCGCTGGAGCTTTGTGGAAGTGCTGGAAGAGTACTCGGCAGCATGGCGCAAAAAGCCTGAAGATGCCGAATTCAACAAGGAACGCGAACGCAAGCTGAAGTATCTTTTCGATACGCTCAGAAGCGGTTCCGATTAGTCCCCGCGCACAATACACGGTCACGGGCCAAACACGGGCCGGACAGGATGCATCCTGTCCGGCCCTATTTCATTCCCGGCGTGGCCGGGGCTATCCCCCGGCCCTGTTCCCAAACCCTGCCCGCACCTGCCCCAAATACTGCCCCAAAAGCCTGTCTGATGGCTCCAGAGCTATCTTCCGGCAATATGCCACGGCCTGCCCGCGTTGCCTGCGTCAATATTTTTGCCCTCCGCAGGCATCTTTGTTCAACCGGACGTTGAGGTTAACCACCACTATGTGTTATGCTTCTCCCAATCGTCAAAAACCTATGCAACAATCCGAATGCATCGGAAAACATACACGGAGACTGACATGACTGCACAAAAGAACAACGATTCCCGCGATTGGCTCATCCCCGAAGAAGGGCAGAAGCACCTCAAGGATATATTCAAGGGGCTGAAGGGTGATGTACGCCTTGTGGCATTCACCTCCGGCGATCCGAAAAACGAATTCGACAACTATGTCCGCCGCTTTGCCGAAGAGCTTGCCTTGCTCTCGCCCAAGATTACCGCAGAATTTCACACGGTGAAGGATGAGGCAGCAGCAAAACACAACGTAAAGCTCACCCCCACCCTGCTGGTGAACCCCGAGCACTATCACATACGCTTCACCGGTGCGCCCATGGGTGAAGAAGCACGGGCACTCATAGAAACAGTGTTCCTCGTTTCCATGGGACAGAGCGGGCTTTCCGCCACGTCCAAGCAGTTGCTCGATGAACTGAAGGAGCCCCGCAACCCGCGCGTGTTCACGTCGCCCGGGTGCCCGTACTGCCCCGGCCAATTCATGAACGCCGTAAAGTGCGCCATTGCCAAGCCCGACCTTGTCTCCGCCGAATGCGTGGATTCCGACGAGTTTCCCGACCTTTCCGCAAAATACAAGGTAGGCTCGGTTCCGCATACGCAGTACACCGACAGTTTTTCCGGCGTGGGCATGATGCCCGAAGAACGCTTTGTGCTTGAACTGGTCGCCCTGAAGGATGCCGAGCAGGCATTGAGCGACCGTGGCATGCAGGCCCAGCCAACCCACGAGCACGGGGCAGAGGCAAAGGAGTACGATGTTGTCATACTCGGTGCCGGTCCCGCAGGACTTACCGCAGGCATCTACGCCGAACGCTCCGGCCTGAAGAGCATTGTCATAGACAAGTCCATCATCGGCGGACAGGTGGCCACCACCCCCAATGTGGAGAACTATCCCGGCTTCAAGAACGTGGGCGGCATGAACCTTGTGGAAGTGCTCACGGCGCATACACGGGAATATTCCAACGTCCGCGAAAACGAACCCGTGGATGAAATAAAGATCGGCAAGCGTATCGAGGTATACACCGCCAAGGGCATATACGTTGCCAAGGCGCTTATTCTGGCCACCGGCTCACAGTGGCGCAGCCTCGGCGTGCCGGGCGAGAAGCAGTTCTTCGGCACCGGGGTTTCCCATTGTGCCTCGTGCGACGGTTACACCTTCAAGGGCAAGAAGGTGCTCATGATCGGCGGGGGCAACAGCGCCCTGACCGACGCGCTGCACCTCAAGAACCTCGGCGTGCATGTTACCGTGGTACACCGCCGCGACAACTTCCGCGCCGAAAAGGCCCTGCAGGATGCACTGAAGCGTGAAAACATACCCGTCATCTGGAACAGCGCCGTTGAAGAAATATACGGCGATGCAGAACGGGTGAAGGGCGTGAAGCTGCGCAACCTGAAGACGGATGAAGACACCCTGCAGGAATGCGATGGCGTATTCGTGGCCATAGGCCATATTGCCAACACGGAACTTGCCTCTGATATAGGCGTGCACCTCAACGACGACGGCACCATCAAGGTGGACCGGGGCATGCGCACCAACATTCCCAGAGTGTATGCAGCGGGCGATGTGACAGGTGGTGTTCGCCAGATCGTCACAGCCGTAGGCGAAGGTGCCACCGCAGCTCTTTCCGCCTTTGAAGACATCCAGAACCCCTACTGGAAGAAGAGAGCGTAACCTGAGGCTGCGCGCGGTAGAAATAATTCCGCGCGCAGCCTTTTATGATATGCTCAAGCAAAACTTTGCATTTTTTCAATATCAACCTTATGCAAATGCCCACTCTGACCGATACTCTCGCAAAACACACTCCTTTGGCGCTTCATCATGCTGTTGCATATACATCATGACATGCATTCCCGAACGAAACAGCATACAGAATATCCAGAACTGTGCGCATGAACAATTCGAGACACCGGCTGCACTCCAAAGAAGTGCCTCTTGCAACAACAAGACCATCACTTCGCACCGGAATACTGACGATTATCCGCCGCAAAAACAAGAACGGCGGAGCAAATAACACACCTAAAGCAACACCGTGTTTCCAGTAAAATACCGGAACCGACCAAACGAGAGCCGGGGCCGAGAAGAGAGAAAAGAGCATGTTAAAGAACATCAGACTGTCATTCAAAATCGGCGGGGGCTACTGTCTCCTGGTCCTCATCACCTGCATTCTCGGCCTCGTCGGCATAACCAACATGTGGCGGGTGGAAGACAAGGCCAAGCTCATGGCCCATGCCTACGTTCCCGAAGTGGTGATCATCAACGAACTGGAACGCAACGTGTTGCTCACCATGTACTCCATGCGCGGCTACTCCCTTTCGGACAATCCCGTATATCTGAAAGAAGGGCAGGACTATCTTGCAAAAGTGAAGGAAGGCATAGCCAAAGCCGAAACACTGATCAGTGAACAGCCGGCACTGATCAAACTGCGGGATGGTCTTGATCAACTCAAGTCCAACATGAGCACTTATGAAACGCTCATGGGGAAAACGGAACAGGCCAGCAACGGCATCCTTGAAGCCCGCAAGGCCATGGACAAGGAAGCAGGCCTGTTCTCGGCCAAGATGGACGCCCTTCTCGGCGGACAGCAGAGCAAGCTCACGCAAGAAATTGCCTTTGGCGCATCAGAGAGTGCTCTTTCCGAACGCCACAAGAAGATAACGGTTTACACCTCAATCGGTGACACGCTCTATCAGACGCGCATTCTTGCCTTCAAGGCCTTTGCAGCCCGCAATTCAAAGCAGTTTGAACTGGCTCGCGCCAACTTTCAGGGCCTGAACGATCTTTTTGAAGAACTTATCCCGATCACCCGCGTGCCTGCCAACGTAGAACACCTGAACGAAGCCAGAGCCGCAGCTGAAAATTACCGGAAGGCAGTGCTTGCCGTTGCGGACAGAATCCGCACGCTGGAAGAAGTAGGCGAACAGCGCGGAGCCACGGCCGACAAGGTGGTGGATGCAACGGCCGCCATTGCCACAGCCGGTCTTTCGCAGACGGAAACCATTGCAATGGAAGCTGACACCAGCCTTGATGTCGCCTCCAAAATCATGCTCTGGGGTCTTGGTCTCTCCATCGCGCTTGCCCTTGGTATCGCCCTGCCGCTCACCCGCAGCATTACCGCACCGCTCAGCCGCGTTGTGGGCTTTGCCGAAGCAGTGGCAAAGGGCAACCTCAATTCTTCGCTCTCCGAACAGCGTGGTGACGAGCTCGGCAAGCTGGCCGACGCCATCCGCACCATGGTGGGCAGCCTCAAGGAACGCATAGAAGAAGCCGCCCATAAATCCGAAGCAGCCGACATTGCCGCCCGCGAAGCGCAGGAAGCCATGCGCACGGCAGAAGCCGCAGGCAAAAAGGCCGAGGCCGGCCGCGCATCCATTCTGCAGGCAGCCGAACAGTTGCAGCAGGTGGTGGAAGTCGTCACCTCCGCCTCCGAAGAGCTTTCCGCCCAGATCGACCAGTCGAGCAAGGGCGCCGACATTCAGACCCAGCGTGCAGGCGAAGCCGCTACTGCCATGGAACAGATGACCGCCTCGGTCATAGAAGTGGCCAGCAACGCGGCAGCCGCTGCCCAGTCTGCGGAAACGACCCGCGTCAAGGCGCAGGCAGGCTCAGGCGTTGTGCAGCAGGCCGTGCGTGAGATCAATCAGGTTCAGCAGCAGTCCACCGTCGTGAAAAACGATATGACGCAGCTTGACCAACAGGCAGAAAGCATCGGCCAGATCATGAACGTCATTTCCGACATTGCAGACCAGACCAACCTGCTGGCGCTGAACGCCGCCATTGAGGCCGCACGTGCAGGTGAAGCTGGCCGCGGATTTGCCGTGGTTGCGGACGAAGTGCGCAAGCTGGCGGAAAAGACCATGACGGCGACCAAGGAAGTTGGCGACGCCATCAAGGGCATCCAGAGCGGCACCCGCCAGACGGCAGAGAATCTGGACCTGACCGTGAAGACCATTGGCGAGGCCACGAGGTTGGCAACCGAATCGGGCCACTCGCTTGATGAAATCCTCCACCTTGTGGAAGACGTGACTAGCCAGGTGCAGACCATTGCCACGGCTGCGGAAGAACAGTCCGCTGCCAGCGAGCAGATCAGCCATTCCGTGGAAGAGGTGAACACCATTTCCGCAGAAACCTCGCAGGCCATGAATCAGGCATCCGAAGCGGTTGCAGAGCTGGCCAATCAGGCACAGCGCCTCAAGGACCTCATAGACAACATGCTCGCCGACGGCAGATAGTGCGGCGCGCATTGCGGGAGCGGACAGACGCTCCAGCAGGCTCTCCCACGAACTCTCGCACGGACTCTCTCAAAACAATAAGGGCGGAGGATGTATCCTCCGCCCTTATTTTGTTGGTAAAGACAGTTCTGTTTTTTGGCTCCGCCGGGCAGGAACCTGACGTTCCTGCACCTCGCAGAAGCGATGCAAATCCGTTTTCGGATCTCGGCTCCGGCTTAACGGGAATGTGTTTTTCCTGAAAACAAGGTTTTGCCATTCCTCTGAAGGGCGGCGGATGATCCACTGTCCTTTGTTTTCATTGCGAACTCCGACGAGTCAGCAAAATCAGACCGCAACACGGCACAGACAACAGCTGTCCGCCGAATCTGCGCAGCTACAGCCACTTGTTCTTCTTGAAGTAGTAGAACATGACTCCGCCCACAGCGAGCATGATGCCCAGCGCAGCAGGATAGCCATAGTGCCAGTCCAGTTCCGGCATATACCGGAAGTTCATGCCGTACAGTCCGGCAATGAAGGTCAGGGGAATGAATATGGTGGCTATGACCGTCAAAAATTTCATTACATTGTTCATGCGCATGCCCGCGAGGGAAATCTGCAGGTCAAGCAGGCCGGAGAGCAGTTCATGCAGGGCCTGCACAGCTTCCACCACCTGATCGGCATGGCCCTTCACATCACCAAAGAAGGGCTCCACTTCCTCGCTTATCTCCACTTCCTCGTTACGATGCAGCGCGCTCAGGGCCTGCTGGGCAGGCAGCAGTGCATTGCGCAGGGCAACCACTATCCGCTTCAGCGCGTAGATGCGCATAAGCGTTTCTTCATCCGCGCCGTCTTCGCCAAGGCTTTCTTCCAACGCTTCAACATCGGCCCCTATGGCACTGATAACGCCAAAATAGCCATCCACCAGCACATCCAGCATGGCAATGGCCAGATACATGGAGCCAAACTTGCGTATGCGCCCCTTGCCCTTGCGCAGCCGGTTCAGCAGGCCTTCCCATATGCCGTCCCGTTCTTCCAGAAAACCGATCACCACCCCTTCGCGGCAGACAACGGACACGTGCCGCTCCCTGAGGCGGACAGCGTCCCTGTCATATTCGATGTGGCGAAGGGAGATGACCACGTGGTCGTCATATTCATCCATGCTGGGCCGGTGCCCCGTGTTGAGCACGTCTTCCACAGCCAGAGGATGCATGCCGTAACGCTCTGCCAGTGCCTGCACCTGTTCGGCTTCGTGCAGACCGGACATGAGCAGCAGCCTGTCCATGCCCTCTGCCTGCACGGGCAGCTCAAAAGGATACGGCAGCTCCTGCTCCACCATGGCCTCTGCCGAGTAATCCACGCACAGCAGCGAGGGGGCAAAGTCCTTGTCTGTTCCGGAATATATGGCCGTGCCCGGAGCCTCGCCCCGTTTCATGGAATTATGGCGCACCGATTCAAACATTGAATACATCCCTTTTACAGGTCTTGCGGAAGGGCGTATCCCCTTCCGGTTCTCCGGTGTCCGCAGCTTCTCCGGCGCCCGCGACTACTCCGGCTTCGCCTGATTGCATATGGGCCAGAATCACGCATTGCGATGACCGGCCGTCCACCTTCAGCAGCAAGGGGGCATCCAGCTGCACACGCGAAATATACGTGCCCCGGGACACTTCAGGCAAACTGCCGAGCCACGCCCAGTCCAGCTGTTCCTCGCCCTTGCCGTCCACCATGATGTAATTGATGCCCAGTGTAGTGATATTGTGGAAGAAATGCGAGCCCTGAGACGGTTCCACCTTCAGTGTTTCCGTTGAGGTCTCTATCATGGCCGCCACCCCGCAGATATCCTGCCACCCCACAGGGATGCCGAGCCATGGGTCAGCTGAGCCCCAGCGCCCGAACCCTATGAGCAGGTAGGGGCGGCCTTCATCCAGCAGCACCCGGTTCATCTGCCCTATCTCCTGCGCTATGTCACGCGTATGCGCCGCATCAAAGGCTTCCGGCCTTACGAACACGATATCGCGTATATCCTTTCGCTTCGCATTGCCCAAGGCGTTGCGAGAATAACAGAAAGCGCTGTGGCGGTCTTCATCCGTCACCGTAACCTTGCGCACCTCAGCCCGTGCACTCATGGGACGCAGTTGCAACAGGGCAAAACGGCCACGCGGATAGCCCGTTACCTCCTGCCTTTTACGCTGTGCTTCGCTTACAGGCATATCCACGGCAAACTCCACTTCTACCGGCCCGCCCATGGCCTGCTCGGCCATGGAAAGAACATCCCGCAGAATACCGGGCAAAGGGAAGGAATCATGCCGCAGCACCTGCGAGAACAGCAGCACCTTTGCACCGGGGGCGGACGCCGTGTCACGCAGCACGCCTTCTCTGGGATCATAGGAGCTTGCCACAAGGGTGATGGGGCCTTCCGGTTCTGCCTCATACACCTCACGCAGCTCCACCCTGTCAGGGGAATCCGGAACACCCGAATCTGCAACAGACACCGGAACAGCTCCGGAAGCCGCCACAGCAGATACGCCTGCGGCCGGCCCCGTATCCGCCGGTTCCCACGATGCGGAAGCGCCGCCCATGTACAAGCTGTAGAAGCCGGTCTGGGAATTGCGCATCATGTCCGCATCCTTGGCGAACTGCGGCAGCAGCTGGGGATGCTTTGGCGAAAAACGCAGCGTCTGGCCTCCGTCCATGACCATCTTCCCCAGCCCCATGGCAATGGATGCCACCCCGTCAGCGGTATCCATCCGCCCGAAGGGGTAATAATTGTGCGACTGCGCCACGCCGGAAATGGCCGGATAGAAATATTCACCATACTGCTGGCCCACCACTTCCTGAATCACAACACCCATTTTTTCTTCGTCGGTTCTGAGCTTCACACGGCGCGAAAACGCCTTGGGTGCCTGATAATAGGTGGATGCAAAAACCAGCCGGATGGCCCGCATGGTCTGGCGCAGACGTTCCTGCGGGTCAGGGTGATTGTTGGGCAGCATGAACGTGGCATACAGCCCCGCATAGGCCTGATATTGGGCGTCTTCCAGCAGACTGGAAGAGCGAATGGTGATGGGATAGTTCACCTCGCGCAGGTAGAGCCGCACGTGGTGCTCAAGCCAGCCCGGCATCTTTCCGGCAAGGAAGAGACGGGCGACTTCCGCGTCCGGCACGTCTGTCTTGGCAAGGTATTTCAGGTTGTTGTTGCGCACAAAGGCTTCAAACCCGTCCACCCCCACAGCCAGGGTGCGGGGCGGTGCAATGTGCACGTCGGGATACTTTTCCTGCAGCCAGCCGTTCTGCGTGAGCAGGCGAAAGAGAAAGGCCAGCCCGCGGGATTTGCCACCCAGCGAGCCCTTGCCCATCTTGAGAAAATCCGTTCCCGGATCAAAATCCGCCGCATGAAAGGAAACCACAACTCCGCGCTGCCTGTCGCGGATACGGTCGCGGATGAGGGTGAGCAGAAAATCCCGCTGTGTCAGCGCATCGGTAAAGTCCGCATTGGTCAGCGGGCGCATGGCGCATGCAAGCTCGAACTCGTTACGCGCAAAGAACCAGCGGGAAAAATCGTTGCGGCTGCAGTGGGCAAGAAACACATCGTCGGGGATGGTTCTGAGCATCTTCTCCACCCCGTACATACTGGTGGCGCGGCCAATCTCACCACCCTCGGCATCGCGAAAGACAAAGTCGCCGAATCCCAGCTGCTCGGAAACAAACCGCCGCACCTCGGCAAGCAGAAAGGGAGAATTCTTGTCCACGAAAAAGGCCGATACTTCAGAAGCCCGCGCCGCGTTCACAGATTCCGAACTGGTGAGCAGCAGGGGAATATCTGCCCTCTCTGCCCGTATCCGCTTCAGCAGCTGCACCCCGGCATCGGCCACCACAGTGCCCTGCATGGGGAACCGCACATCGGAAATAACCCCCAGCACGTAGTGCTCGTACTTCCTGAAATACTCCATGGCCCGTTCATAATTGTCCGCCACCAGAATCTTGGGGCGGGCGCGCATGGCCAGCAGGCGGTGCTCCTGATTCAGTCCTTCGTGAATGACCTGCTGCGCCTGCAGAACAAGCTCTCTGTACAGAATGGGCAGCAGGGAGGAGATGTAGACCGGCGAATCCTCCACCACGATGATGACGCGCACCCCCGCAAATTCGGTGTCGCGTTCGGCATTGCGCCGGTCTTCGGAAAGTTTGACGATGGCAAGCAGCAGATCGGCGTTGCCGGTCCACACAAAGGACCTGTCCACCCCGTATTCACGGTATTCTGCCGGGTTTTCGATACGCTGGTGCGTAAGCATGACCACCGGCAGGTCGGGGTGCGGTTCCTTCACCGCTTTTTTCAGGGAATGCAGGTCTTCTTCGGTAAAATTGGACATGAGGATGAGCATGTCGCAGGCGTGCTTATCCAGTTGTTCGGGCACCTCGACAAAAGAAGACACCCATGTAAGACTGGGGGGCTGACTCAGGTTGAGTCCGCGATATTCACTGACAAGCCGTTCCGAGAGTTTGCAGTCTTCTTCCATCACCCACGCGTCATAGGGCGTGGAGACAAGCAGGATGTTGCGCACCTTGCTTGCCATGAGTTCCTTGTACTGGGCGAATCTGCTCTCGGTGCCGCTGCGGTGGACATAACAGAATTGCTGCATGCTACCCCTTCCTTCCTCCCTGCGGAGGAGAGGTCTGTCCGGCCTTCTGCCGGAACCGTGCAATCAGGTGCCACAGGAATTCATGTCACGATGCAACAGCTGTTTTCCCGTGTCAGTCTCCTACCCTGCATTCAAGCGTATGCTCACGCTTGGCGTCATACATGGCCTTGTCTGCCCGAAGATAGGCTGAATCCAGCGTATCAGAAGGCAGCACCGTGGTCAGCCCGCAGCTCATCTGAATGCGAAGGGAAACTCCCTTCACTTCCGTCAGGGGTGTTTGCGCGAGCAGCGTGTTGAACCTGTGCACTACACAGTTGGCACTGGCCGAACCACCCATGACAAGCAGCATGAACTCATCGCCGCCCCAGCGGGCGAGCAAGTCGGTCTCCCTGAGCACGTTGCCGGCCAGACGTCCCACTTCCTGAAGAATATGGTCGCCCACGAGGTGACCGTAGGTGTCGTTGATGGACTTGAAGTCGTTCAGGTCCAGAACAGCCAGAGAGAACACCTCGCCACCACGGTTCAATTGCGAAAGCTGATTGTTGAAACGCTGCTCAAGAGCACGGCGGTTGGGGAGTCCGGTCAGCGAATCCACAAGCGTGACGGATTCCAGCCGCTTCTGGTAGCGGTGCACAGTCATGAGGCTCGCCAGCATAACAGCCAGCGTCACCACGGCCCCCGCCGCAACGGTGCGGATAAAGTTGTCGCGGGCCGAGGCCATGACATCATACTCCGCCTGCTGCACAACAATATACCAATCGATCTCAGGTATATAGCGAGAGGTAAGATACACCCCGCCATCGGCTCCCCCGAACTCGAAGTCGGCAGGCGCTTCCTTGGAAGCCAGAACCCCGGCCGCAACCTCCGGCGATGTCATCTTCGCGAGCGAAGTGCCCCTGATCAGGGAAATATC
>JBKEAK010000105.1:0-2706 GCA_047972125.1 Halodesulfovibrio sp. | reverse complement strand
TTGAACAACTAGCGGAGGAAAAACGGCATGACGCTGACGCTCTTTGCCGGGGACAGTTTGGTGTCCGCCTAGATCAGTTGACCGGCGCACAGGCGAACCAGCTTATTCAGTCGTTGAAATAGCAAGCGGGCTGCTCTCGCACAGGGCAGGGCAGCCTATTCCATCCCACAACAGCCCACCATGAAGGGAGAGCATATGCTAGATTTCAGACAGATGTATAACCTGATACGTGGAGATCAGGCTCGATATGAACAACAGCTGGTGCAACATGAAATTAACTCATCGGCGTTCTACAAAGCCATAGAGGCAGCCCTGCCCCCTGTCTTTACGCGGAAAACCGCTTCGCAAGCCATTGGCGGCCTCATTTCACCCAAGACATTTTCCAATCTTAATGCGTTAGGCCAAGGCCCTTCTGTAGCAGGCAAGCTGGGCTCAAAAGTAGCCTATGAACGGGACAGTTTCATGAAATGGTTGCGTCAGCGTTTGCGGTAGGAGCGGCAAAAAACAGAAGTTGACAATGCCTACGTGAATGCATTTTGATCGGTTACGGGACCTCGACGGCACCCAGAACATTAGAAAAACACCTTACGAAAACCGCCCGTACATCGCCTCATGGCACTCGCGCAGAAAGGAGAGCATTTCCGTATAGTCGCCGTTTTCATAAAAGCGCAGTATTGCGGCGTTGTATTCGGTAAGGCGCTTGGCAGGTACGGACAATGGGCAATAGCCATTACTCATCAGGTGGCCGTTGAGCATCAGCAGGCCGGTGCGCTTGTTCCCATCCCAGAAGAACTGGCTGCGGGCAAAATCCAGATGAAGCCTGTACGCCTGCTCCCTAACATCGGGCAGAGCCTTGATAGCATCTATCACCTTCACAAATAGGGCTTCCAGCTCTTCTGCTTTGGGCGGAGCATACTCCGTACCGGCTATACCCACCTGACCTGAGCGGAACTGCCCCACCTCAAGCACCTCGCCATGCACCAGAACCTTCTGAATGACACACGCCGTTTCCTTGGTCAGAGCAAATGAGCCATCCTTCACCATTTCGATGAGCAATTCCCAGCCAAGCTGCTGCTGTCTGAGCTTATCCACGTCCGAAATATTGTGCCCGCCGATGGTCACTCCCTGAAGGTAGGTCTGCACCTCAGGCATTGTGAACGACATGCCTTCAAGGCGCTGAAAATCGTACACAAACTCAGCAAGCAGTTTGCGGACTATAAACAGGGCTTTCCCCTTGTCCTGCTTCATATGCTTTCAACCGCCAAATCACTATAGCTGTTTATCATATCAGCCATGCAGCCGCTTTATCCTTCTGAAAATGAAACGAATACAGTGTTACGTCAACTAGATGCCACCGGTTCCCATCAGATGCGAAGACTCACGTCTTTCGACACATCGCACCTGCCGCCGAGTCTCAAATATCTTGCCCCTCCCATTAGAAATCTTCCCCCGTCTTCCACTTGCCCATCATCTGTATTGATTGTACTGTACCAGCGAATTTTCTTTACCGTAGCAACGGGTTACAACGCACACACTTGAAACGACACTGCATTTTTTGCAAGTCAGGATACAGCCCTACATGAACCAGCAATCCCTTTCCGCATTCCTCTGGTCTGTCGCCGACCTTCTTAGGGGCGACTACAAACAGTCTGAATATGGCCGCGTCATTCTTCCCTTCACCATCCTGCGCCGTCTGGACTGCGTACTCCAGCCCACCAAGCAGGCTGTTCTTGCAGAACTTGCAGACAAGCAGAAGCTTGGCATTGCGCCCGATCCTTTCCTGCGCCGCGTCTCCGGCCAAAGCTTTTACAACACCTCGCCGCTGGACATGAAAACGCTCATGGGCGATCAGGACCACATCCGCGAGAATCTTTACAGCTACATAAACGCCTTCTCTGCCGAAGTGCGCGACATCTTCGAGCGCTTCGAATTCCACACACAGGTGGAGCGCCTCGCCAAGGCCGGCCTGCTCTATCTGGTGGTGGAACGCTTCACGCAGGTGAACCTGCACCCTGACAACGTCACCAACCATCAGATGGGCCTTGTCTTTGAAGAGCTCATCCGCAAGTTCGCGGAGCTCTCCAACGAGACCGCCGGGGAACACTTCACCCCGCGTGAGGTCATCCGCCTGATGGTCAACCTCATCTTCATCGAAGATGACGACGTGCTCTCCAAACCCGGCGTAGTTCGCACCATCTACGATCCCACCGCCGGAACAGGCGGCATGCTCTCCACTGCCGGTGAATACCTTGAGGAGCACAACCCCAAGGCGCGCCTTACCGTCTTCGGGCAGGAGCTGAACCCGGAATCCTACGCCATCTGCAAGGCGGACATGCTCATCAAGGGGCAGGATGTCTCCAACATCGTCTTCGGCAATACGCTTTCAGAAGACGGCCACGGCGGCAGACACTTCGACTACATGCTCTCCAACCCGCCCTTCGGCGTGGAATGGAAGAAGGTTGAGAAGGAAGTGAAGAAGGAGCACACACAGCAGGGCTTCAACGGTCGCTTCGGCCCCGGTCTGCCCCGCGTTTCCGATGGTTCCATGCTCTTTCTACTACATCTCATCAGCAAAATGCGCCCCGCAGCGGAAGGCGGCAGCCGATTCGGCATCGTTCTGAACGGCTCTCCCCTTTTCACCGGCAACGCGGGCAGCGGCGAGAGCGAAATCCGCCGCTATGTGCTGGAAAACGATCTGTTGGAAGC
>JBKEAK010000104.1:0-2322 GCA_047972125.1 Halodesulfovibrio sp. | reverse complement strand
GTGAACGGCGGTAAGCAACGAGAGAATATATCGCATCTGTTTACCCAACTTGTTGATGAACTTGGCCTGAATGCCGACGTGACAGACAAGAGGCACAAGATAGTGTTTCATACGCTGCGGCATACCTTCGCATCATGGATGGCCATAGACGGGGTCGATATCTACCGCATCAAAGAGCTGATGCGGCACAAGACCATTTCCATGACCATGCGCTATGCCAAACTCAGCCCGGACGCGAACCGTAGCGCAGTGGAAGGGTTGTCATTACGCAACGCGCCCAAAGCCGGGCAGTTGCTCAATCTCGCGGATGCCAAAGCGGCGAACTCCCCACTCGATTAAGTCGCGTGTTCGGTAAATCACCTTCTGACCGGATTTGAGCGCCCCTCTCGGCCCGCGACCTAAACTGTCAGCATTGGACAGTGTTTTGCCGTTGAACCATCCGCCCGTGAATATCTCCACCTTTTCCCGTGCTATGATGGGCGGCAGTCCCTGCACGCACAATTCTATGAAGGTTTTCTCCGCATCCGTGAGCGGCATCTTCCAATCAATGATGCTCGGTTCAGAGGCCATCACCCACCCCCCTATGCGGCCGCCGCGAGTGAACCGGCGGCGGGTTGATCGTTACCGAAGATCACGGCCTGCAGGCGCTCATAGAGGGCATGGCCGGATGCTTCCACGGCATACCCTGCCAGCTCGCCGAGAATGACGGACAGGAACGTGGTAAGCGTCATGTCCAGATAACGCCACGGCAGGGAACGGCGGGCGCTCAGCGCGCGGCAGTCCCATACAAGCGTGGCCGTGCCGAGCAGGCTGCCAGCCACCTCAATAACCGTATAGCCGTCACGGCCGGGTACAGCGTCCAGATGCGTGTCGCGCAGACGCAGGCATGCGGCCATGTCGGCGCGGAACTCGCGCCAGTAGGCGGCGCTGTGGCAGCTGGTGCCAGCGTCGCTCATGGCCCCGCTGTTGCGCAGGGTTTCTACATCCTCCTGCAGCATGGCAAGGCACATATGGGTACGGCGCGCCGTGCGGGCGGCCTCGATTCTGAGTTGCTTATCGGGCTTTGACATGGCTAAGCCACCTCCAACAGGTTGCATTGTTCCATAACCGGCTCAGGCTCCCACACAAGGCGGGCAGCAAGGCCGGAGTTTGCGGCATCTTTGCAGTAGCGCAGCACATCGCGCAGGCCGAGACGGTTCATGCAGTAGTCGTACAGGCGCGGATGCGTGAGCGCGAGGCGCTGGAAACGGTTCTGCGGGCCGTCAAGGTGGTCAAGGTGCAGGCCGAAGCAGCAGAACACGCAGCCGGTGCGACGCACGCCCGTGGTGTAGAGGCTGCCGTCACGGTTCTCCATGATGCGCCCGTATACGGCCGGAATGGGAATGCGGAAGTCGCGTATGGCCTGCAGCACATCCTGTTCCGTCCAGAACGAAAGCGGAGCGCTGCGCGGATGCACGGCATCATAGGCGTTGCAGCCTGTCTTCAGATACGTGCGTTCTCGCGTCTTGGAATCAGCTGCCAGCGTGCCAACAAAGGGCTTGCGGCCCGTGGCCTTTTCAAAGGCCGCGCTGGGGTCCTTCTTCATGATCTTGCAACACACGTCCGACACCTCGAACGGGGCCTGCGTGAGAAAGCGCCACTGATTAGGAACCTTGTATCCGTGCACTTCCTTTCCATGCCGGTTGATGCCCTGATCATAGAGCCGCCAGATGTTCTGGTTCTTCTCGGTAGGGTTGCGCAGAATATGCACGCCGCGCGCAATCTTCTTGGATGCCAGCGGCCAGCCATAGTCACGCACCACCTGCCAGAAAGGGATTTTAGGGCGCAGCACAACATGGTTGGGCGTGGCCTTCACCAGTCGCGCTATTTCGGGGTATTCCAGCCCTGTGTTGCAGAACACGGCAGGCACATCGGGGTATTGCTGGCGCACCAGATGCAACAGCACAGACGAATCCTTGCCGCCGGAGAAAGAAACGCTCACAAGCCCGTCCCACGCCTCATACCAGTCGGATATGACCTTGTGGGTCAGCTCAATCTTTTCCGGCAACGACAGGGCCTGCTTGCGCAGCAGTTCGTCAAATGCGGCCTGCACAGCACCGGAACGCACTTCCTCTGCCCATTGGGCTTCATGCGCGGTAAGGGGCTTCGGCACGTTGCCTGCTGCGTCAAGAGTGGTGGATTGCATTACCATCTCCCAATCCCTGCGGACCAGCGCCTGCACAATGCCCTTATTTTACCTCCATCCCTGCGCAGGGCTGCCCGCGATGCTTTAGCCGTGGAACTGACCCTAGGCGGCACAGACGCATACGGGGCACCATCACC
>JBKEAK010000103.1:0-4155 GCA_047972125.1 Halodesulfovibrio sp. | reverse complement strand
ATTTATTGATATTGAGCAGCGGCTGTTTTATTTGCTTAGCAAAGGCCAGCATGAGTAAATCAACTATTCCAACGATCAAGCAAGTCTATGCATTTAAAATGCTACGCCGTGCGTCTTGTATGGGGCGATAACACCACGAGTTGCGTTGCTCTTCGGGAATGGCTGAACAAGAGTGATGCGTTTGCGCCAATTCTGGCTGATGAGAAGGTTTGGAAATCAATCCGAATCGGTGGCTGGGGTGGGTACATAGAATGGGAAGGGTGCGAGATGGAGGTTCCCTCCTCGACACTCTGTCGTCTCCATCTTGAACAGGCGGGCGAAGCCATACGGCGGCGGGAATTCGTGCCTAGCCTGCGCGTTGACTGCAAACCAAATTAAGACTATTTTTGGTTAGGTACAGTTTGATTACTCTGACAGGAGATTACCATGCGTCCGAGCCAAGACATTAAGCCCATCAGCTATGTAAAAGCCAACAGTGCTCAGGTTCTGGAGCAAGTCAACACTTCAGGCCCCATGATCATTACCCAGAACGGAGAAGCACAAGCCGTTCTCATGGGTGTGAAAGAATATGAGAATATGATGGAGAGCCTTGCCCTGCTCAAGATTCTGGCCATGAGCAAAAAGAGCCTTGAAGAAGGCAAAGGCATTCCGGCGAACGAAGCATTTGCCCGCATCCGCAAAGGGATAAACAATGCTTAAGGTGCTGCTCTCTCCCGAGGCCGAGAATGATATTGCAGACATTTGCACCTACATTCTGAAAGCTGACGGAATTGATCAGGCCAACCAGATTGTTGACAGGCTTGAACAGGCAGTATTCTCCCTTGCAAAGCTGCCCGAACGCGGGAAATGCCCGCCGGAATTATCCAGAATCGGCATCATGGAATTCCGGGAAATCCAAAGCCCGCCCTGGCGAATCTTCTACCAAGTCATGGAAAGAAACGACGAGCAGACTGTATGGATCATGGCAGTACTGGATAGTCGAAGAGGACTGGAAGAACTGTTGCAGCGCCGCTTGATTGGTTGACAGTCTGATTGATTGACAGACTGATAGGCCAACGGATTCGGCTACCCGCCCTCTCTCACTGTTTGCAGCAATCCCGATCAGCTCCGGTGAAGTTATCTTCTATAGCAAAAAGCCCGCACCTTCCGGTGCGGGCTTCTTCATTTCTTCTCGTATCTCTTTCTACTCTTCCCTACTCATCTCGCTTACCGCCCCTTATACACGAACTTCACGCCCCTATCCGGCTTGCTTTCCTGATTGGGGGTAATGTCCAGACAATGGGTGGAGCACGATATGCACGGGTCGTATGCCCGCACCAGCATGGATGTCGTCAGCTCTATCTCGGCTTCGGACTTGTCCGCGATCATCGGCACCAGCGCTTCCAGATCGTGCTGAATGTTGGCGTGGTTCATGTTGGTGGGAATAACGCAATCCGCCTCAACCATGCGGCCCTTGGCATCGTATTCATAACTGTGGAACAGAATGCCCCGCGGCACTTCCACGGCCCCCACGCCGCGCCCTGCACGGGGGCGGATTACAGGCGCCTTTTCGCGCTTCACACCGCCGGTAAGCAGAGAATCCACCAGCGCCATGGAATCTTCCACCGAGTGAACACATTCCACCAACTGCGCAAGATTGTTGTGGTAGGGGTTCACCGTTTCGGGGGTAAGCCCCACAAGCTTTGCCACTTCCCGCGCCGTGGGCTTGAGATGCATATGGTTCAGCTTGTAGCGTGAAAGCGCCCCCACCATAAAGGAATCGCGCTTGTTCTTTGTCCATTTGGCCGTGGACTGAGGAACACAATATTCCTGCGTCACATTACGGTAGAAGCTGGCAGGCTTGCGGCTTGCGTCGGATGACCCCACCTCTCCCCGGTACAGGGCGTATTCCGAGGGGGAGACAAGGCCGATGTATTCGGTCTCGCGGCGGAAGTCCGGGAACTTGCCCGCAAGCGAGGCGAACAGGTTTGCGGCTTCCTTGAATCCGGGCAGGCTGTCGCGGAAGGCGTTGAGCAGCACAAGCAGCTCCTCTTCCGTCGGCAGCTTGGTGAACCCGCCCGGCACCATGCGCTGCGGGTGCGTGGTGCGGCCGCAGATGGTACGCGAGAACTCGTTTGCCAGACGGCGCAGGCCGATAAGCCCCACAAGCTGCGGCTTATGCGTTTCTGCCAGCGGAATGACGGAATCCACCCCCATCAGGTCCGGCAGCACGAGATAGGCAAGGTGCAGCAGATGGCTCTGCAAGTTCTCCGCATGAATAGCCAGCTTGCGCAGCGTGACCGTCTGGGCGGAGATGCGGATGTTCATGGCATCTTCCGTTGCCTGCAACGAGGACAGCTGATGCCCGATGGAACAGATACCGCAGATGCGCGACACGATCTGATGCACATCCTTGTAGCTGCGCCCCTGCAATATGGCCTCGAAGAAGCGCGGTGCTTCCGGCACTTCCCAGCGCACGGTTTCCACCGCATTGTTCTCGCCGATCACGACAACAATGTTGCCGTGCCCTTCCACGCGCGTAACGTGGTGCACATGTATGGTCTTTTTGCCTTCAGCCTCCGCAGCCAGCACAGGATCAGTGCACGCGGCGCAGGTTGCGACGGGCGCGGGGGCCTTGGCTTCGTCTTTCTTCACTTTCTTGGCGCTCATCGTATCTCCTCCCGCAGCCTACAGAGGCGCGGTGGTATGACTGAGGAAAATGCGCAGCAGGTCCTGCACTTCGGAACGGCTGTATCCGGCACGTTCCTCCATCACATAGCGGGCGGCATCAAGGTTCGCCATGGGCGCGAGCCCGCGGCAGCCCCAGCAGTGGGCTCCCTCGTTGATGCAGCATGCGCCGCAGCCCGCACGGGTGATCATGCCCAGACACAGCTGGCCAAGATCATACCGGCATATGTTACCGGCCTGCTTGCACTCTGCGCAGACGGGATAATCCGGCACAAAGGGGCGCTTGCCTATGATCAGATCCTTGATGATGCGCAGAAACTCGTTGCGGTCGATGGGGCAGCCATGAATCTCGGCATCCACCTTCACCACGGCGGAAAGCGGCCGGGCGGCATAGGTGCTGTAGCAACGGGCGTTGTCGCCGTATACCTGACGACGATACATGGTTTCGCTCATGAAGTTCTTCATGGCGTTCACGCCGCCGATGGTCGCACAGGCACCAAACGCTACCAGAATCTTGGCGTTGGCGCGTATCTCCTTCAGCCGTTCCTCATCTTCAGGACGGGTGATGGAACCTTCCACCAGCGCGATATCATAGTCATCGCTATGGCCGGTCATCACCTCGCGGAAGCTCACCACTTCCACATGCCCGAGCACGTCGAGCAGGGTTTCCTCAAGATTCGCCACCTGAAGCTGGTCGCCCTCGCAACCTGCAAAATCAAAGAACGCGATTTTCGGTTTCCGTATCATGGCGTCCTCCTAAATGGCTTCGGGGTGGGTCTGAATGTCGTGATACTTGAACACCGGCCCTTCCACACAGGCATTCAGCCCGTTTATCTGGCAGTGTCCGCACTTGCCTATGCCGCACTTCATGTGCCGTTCCAGCGAAACATAGATGTTCTCGCGCGAAATGCCGCGCGCCTGACACTGCTGGATAACGAACTTGTACATGACGGGCGGCCCAACCATGGCCACATGGGTGATGTCGGGATCAATCTCCACATGCGGCAGCAGCGAGGTAATGAGCCCCACGTTGCCGCACCAGTTCTGGTCGCCACAGTCCACGGTTTCGTAAACTTCCACATCCTCGCGGGCTTCAAGCTCCTTGATCTGGTCAATGAAGATACGCTCGGAAGGATTGCGGCAGCCGATCATGACGATGATGCGGCCGAACTCGTCACGATGACGCAACTGATAGTGCAGCAGGCTGCGCAACGGGATGTAGCCAAGGCCCCCCGCCACGAAGATGGTGTCTTTGCCTACGAAATCCTGCACGGGAAAGCTGGTGCCATAAGGTCCGCGTATGCCGACCTTCTGCCCCACCTTCATTTCGTGCATGGCGTTGGTCACGGTGCCGATGCGGCGTACTGCAAGCTCAAAGGTGCTGCCTGTGGCGTTGGGCGGCGAGCTGACCGAGAAAGGCGCTTCGCCCACCCCGTACATGGAAAGCATGATGAACTGGCCGGGCTTGTGCATGAGCGCCCTGCCGTT
>JBKEAK010000102.1:0-6313 GCA_047972125.1 Halodesulfovibrio sp. | reverse complement strand
GCCCGCATGCCCAACGCGGCAGAAGCCCGCCTGTTGCAGCAGTCGCGCACCAAGCCCGTGCTGGAGCTGGAATCCGTGAACGTGGACGGCACAGGCACACCCATCGAATATGGGCGATGCATCTGGTCCGCCGACCGCGTGCAGTTTGTGGTGGATTCCGGGCAGCATGAGGGGCCTTCCGCCTAGATGAACTTACGACGCAGAATGCCGCAGGCGTAATCGATGACAACCACGGTGAGAATGACCATGATCATCATGGTACACACCTCGCGGTAGAGATAGCCGTTCAGCTTGTCGAACATGAGGAAGCCGATGCCGCCCGCGCCCACAAAGCCGAGACTGGTGGCGCTGCGCCCGTTGGATTCGAACTTGAGCAGGCTGAAGCTGACTATGGTGGGCATAACCTGCGGCAGCACCGCAAAGGCCATTACCTGCAACGGGCTGGACCCGCTTGCTTCCACCGCTTCCACCTGTCCGGGTTCAATGGCCTCCACCGCTTCACTGATCACTTTGCCGAGGTTGCCCAGCGTGTGAATGGCCAGCGCCAGCACCCCTGCAAAAGGCCCGAGCCCGATGACTGCCACAAAAATAAGCGCCATGACGAACTCGTTGAAGCCGCGGCAGAAATCCAGAAAACGGCGCACGCCGAACTGAATGGCCCGCCGCACCGTCTTGCGGGAGGGACTGCTGCCGGGAATGATCAGACGCAGCGTGTTGCGCGCCGCCAGCATGGAAAGCGGAATGGACGCCACAAAGGCGAACAGGGTGCCCCATATGGCAATGGCCACGGTTTCGACCAGTGCGCGGAAGTACTTGCGCAGGTTGGACATGGCCGTTTCCGGCGGAAAGAATCCGCCGCGTTTCTGGTCCACAATACGGGCGTATTCATCCTGCACAATGGCGTCGTGCTCTGCCTTGGGCATGGCGGCAAGACGTTCTTCAGACAGCGCCTTTGCGCGGCGCGTCATTTCCGTAAAGTCATTCTCCCCTGCGGCCTGCATCTGCGTGCGCACATCCTGCATGGCCTCTTCCATGGCAATGATGGCAGGCACACGTTCGGCCTGCCGCATGGCGGACTGCCTGTCGGATTCGTCCACAGTTCTGCCGAAGAGATAGGACACCGCGTTTTCACGCTTGGCGTACAGAGCAAAGGGATCAATGCCGCACCAGATATAGGTGGTGATCAGGATCAGGGCCGTTGTCAGGCCCAGGCCCCCGAGGAGCAGCTTGCGATTGAGCGGCATCCTCGGGGTGATCTGATCCAATGTCAGTTCCTGGGTCATTATTTCTTCCTGTAATGTTCAGTGCGCGAAATACCGTTACTTGGCAGCCAGCTGGCTCTTCAAGCGCTGCAGATAGCGGATAATATCGTAGGTCTTGTCGTCGGTGGCCTGATAGCCGCCGTTTTGCAGCTTGCCGATAACCACCGGATTGTTATTGAGCTCGAGCAGAGCCTTGGTAAAGGCGGCCTTCAGGCTCTCGGGCAGATCGGCACGTGCGGCCATGGGAGCGCCGGGGATGAGTTCGGAGGTCCAGAGGATACGGAAGTCGTCCTTTTCCACCTGCCCCTTCTCAATCATGCGGTCGAGGTCGATATTGTTGGTGGCGGCCACTTCAACACCGCCGTTCTTCACGGCAAGAATGGACGCACCGTGGGAACCGGAGAATTTTACTTCCTTGAAATATTCTTCGGGCTTCACCTTCATGTCGCGGGCAAACAGCACGTTGGGCACAAGGTAGCCGGAGGTGGAGTTGGGATCGGTAAAGGCGAACACGTGGCCCTTGATCTCGTCCAGCTTCGCAATGGGAGAATCTTTGCGCACGATGATCAGGCCGGTGTAGCCGGGCTGGCCTTCCTTGTTCAGTTCCAGTGCCAGAGCCTGCGCGTTGGCCTTTTCAGAGGCTTCCACATAGCTCTTGGGGCCGAAGTAGGCAAAATCGATATGATTGTGCGACATGGCGGTGATGATGCCCGCATAGTCGGATGCGGAGAAGCCTTCCACCTTGATGCCGAGGGACGATTCCAGATGCTCCATCAGGGGCTTGAAACGTTCCAGAATGTCGGCACCGCCTTCGGTGGGAATGAAGCCGATACGGATCTTTTCGGGCCAGTTTGCCTCTGCGGCGAACGCGGGTACGGCAGCCGTGAACATCATGCAGGCTGCGAGCAGGCTAAGAATGATTCTGCGAAACATGATTCCAATCCTCCGGTTGTGTTTCCTGGTCATTGTTTATGCTGTATGGCTCCCCCCTGCGCCGCTACGGCCCGGGCGGGTATACTCACTTCAGTCAGACGGTATTCTCAGGCGCAGGCCTCGAACTTGCCGTAGGCTTCTTCAATGCGCGCGCCATACACATCAGCGATGGCGTCATCGTCGAGGCGGGCGGGCGTGGTATCCAGAACAAGAGCGCCCTTGCGCATGCCGACGATGCGCTTGCCGTAACGGCGGGCGAAATCGATATGGTGCAGGTTGACCAGCACAGGTATGCCCCGCGTTTCGTGAATTTCCTGCAGGGTCTGCATCACGGTTTCCGCGCTGTGCGGGTCAAGGCTGGCTATGGGCTCATCCGCAAGAAATACCTGCGGCTCCTGTGCAAGGGCACGGGCAATGGCCACACGCTGCTGCTGACCGCCGGAAAGCGTGTCCGCCCGCTGAAAGGCGAGATCGGCAATGCCCACCTGCTTCAGGCACTCAAAGGCAAATTCCTTCTCCGCCTTGGTAAAACAGCGCATGAGCGACAGACCAAGACGCAGGGGGCTACGGTTGAAACGCAGCCTGCCCACCAGCACGTTTTCCAGTACCGTGAGCCTGCGCACCAGATGAAACTGCTGAAAGATCATGCCCACCTTGCGCCGCACCTGCCGCAGCCTGCCGCCGGTGACCTGCGTGATGTCGTCGCCGAACAGGCTCATGGAGCCGCTGGTCGGGCGCACCAGCCGGTTCATACAGCGCAGCAGGGAAGATTTGCCTGCACCGGAAGAGCCGATGATCACCACAAAGTCGTTGCGGTTTACATTGAGGGTGATGTCTTTCACCGCATGCGTACCGTTGGGATAAATCTTGTTAAGGTCCGCCGTCTGGATGGCCGGCACTTCCTTATGTCTGTTGATGGCGATGGGTTTTCCTTCCATGGCTGTTGCTCCTTGCTCCGCGCCTCAGGTTTCAGCGCCCTTCCTGTCGAAACGGAAAAGGCCCCCTTCGTTTCTTGCTTCTAGATAGGGGGTGATTGTGGACGTTCTGTTACACGGCCGTGGCAGTCGGGACACGGGAACAAGGGAGCTAGACCAATACATGAATGGTCTACAGGCAGCGGATAACCGTCAGAATTAACGCAACATACGTAACATCCCCGTCATATGCGCAGAGCATGGTGCCCACAGGACAACACCATGAGCAGAGAGGAGACGTGACGTGCGTGACAGAGAAACAAACCGGGAAGAGCACTGTTGCCGGTGCCGGTCTGAAGACGGAAGGGCTGACGCAGGTAAGGCGGAAGAAATAGTGTGGAATGAAACGGCAGAGACGCCGTGTGATGTGAAGAAGCAGGCTCCAAACTGCCTGCGCATCGAAGTACATAATGGAAAACAGCACGGAGCAGGCATCGCCCCAGCTCATGCTCCCCAAGCGCAAGGACCAGACGGGCAGGGACAGCCGCAGATTGCCGAATCAGCCATGGTGCGGGACAGCCATCTCGGCAGGTGGACAGAAGTGGCAGACAGAGCGCAGCTCGTGGAGTGCCGCATAGGCGACTACTCCTACGTCATGAACGACTCTGACCTCATGTATACCACCGTGGGCAAGTTCTGCTCCATTGCCTCACACGTGCGGATAAACCCCAGCAACCACCCCATGTGGCGGGCTACGCAACACCACTTTACCTACAGGGCCAGTTTCTACGGTTTTGGTGAGGACGAGCCGTGGCTCTTTGACTGGCGCAAGCAATCGCCGGTCACACTGGGGCACGATGTCTGGGTGGGCCACGGGGCCATCATCCTGCCCGGAAACACCATAGGCACAGGGGCAGTTGTCGCCGCGGGGGCCGTGGTGACCAAAGATGTACCGGACTACACAATAGTGGCAGGCGTACCCGCAAAACCGATCCGCCAACGCTTTCCCCAAGACATACAGCAAGCCCTGAAGCGTATTGCCTGGTGGGACTGGGATCACGAACGCATTGGGGCCGCTCTGAATGACTTCCGGGCCGCCGATGTGCGGGAGTTTGTAAGGAGGTATGGGGAGTAGCGAAGAGGACTCTTCGCAGAAGACTCCGGATACAGACGTGGTTTGGACTCGGAGTCATTGGCCCGTGTGAAGGGATACCATGCGCCACCGCCAACTCCTCTCTCACATCCAAGCAGCATGCGCAGATATTCAGTGAACATTCAGCAATAACGAAAAAACGGGCATGCCTTTCGACATAACCGCTTTTGTTTGCGTGGTGAGGATAAACCAGATTGGCCAACGCTTTTTTATACCATGCAGATATCAGAACCTTCTCTTAGTATTTCTGCAGCACATGAATTCCGCAAAGGAGGACGCCGGAACCATGCCGGCAAAAACCGCATGCCCCATCTCGGCACGGCAGGCTCGCACTCTCCGCGAACTAGGTGTGGATAAGGAACGACCGCTGCCTCGCCCTACCCCTTTTGAAGCAGGGTTCGGCTCCAAGACCAGCTCCGAGACAGGGGGCGTCCAGAACAACTCCTACCCGCGACCGTTGATGGCGAATTTACGCAGGGTACGCACGTTGGCCAACCCCAGCTTGTTGACCATCCGCGTCAGATACGTTTCCACCGTCCGCGGGCTGATACCGAGGCTTTCGGCAACTTCCATGTTGCTCACGCCACGCGCCATGGCCGAGAAGATGGCCCGCTCCTGATCGCTGAGCAGAAAGAGCGGGTCTGCGGCCTGAGCACCAGCCGTTTCATCCAGACTCAATCCGGCGCGGTCGCTCACGAAGCGTTCACCGCGCAGCACGCCCATTATCCCTTCCAGCAATACACCGGGGTCCTCACGTTTGGTCACATAGCCATTCGCACCGCAGCGGAGCGCACGATCTATGGTGCCGGGATCTTCGTGCATGGAATAAACCAGGGTACGGACACCGTGTTCGGCCAGATCGGCAAGCAGGTCAAGGCCGCTGCCGTCGGCCAGCGAAAGGTCCAGCAGCGCAAGGTCGAAGGCAGCCTGTTCGAGGCATTCCTTGGCATCGGCGCGGGTTCCGGCCTCCACGCCGGGGGTGTACCCGTTGGACTCCAACAACAAGTTCAGCCCCTGACGTACGGCGGGGTGATCGTCTACGAGCACAAAACGAAGATCGGCGTGCGTATGAGATGGGTCAACGGGAAGCATCGGAGTGTGTTCTCCTTATGGAGGTGGGGGAAGCATGCTTGTCGCACGGGGCTGCGCAGGTGACGATGGTGCCACCCCGCGGTGCGTCTTCTATAGTCAGTTTGGCATGGATGACACCGGCACGGTGGGCCATGATGCCAAGGCCGAGCCCGCCCGTCCGGGACCCCTGCTGTGCGGATGCCGTGCGACCAAGACCGTCGTCACGAACGGTCAGGGTTACACCGTCCTGTGCGGGGCAGCGCAGCCTCACACGGATCGTGTGTGCCTGTGCATGTTTGGCCGCGTTGGTCAGTGCCTCCTGCGCAATGCGGTACAGCGTGCGCATGTTGGGATTGGTGCATTGCCCGCAGTGGCGGCGCATTTCGAGCCGCACGTCTATGCCCGTATCCTTGGCAATGCGCCGTGCCAGATCATCCAGCGAGGGCCCGGGCAGTGCGGGGTCGTGTTCTACGGGCCAGAGCCCGCGCGAGGTGCGGTAGGCGTCGTCGGTGGAGGCATCCAGCAGAGCCGCAAGACTAGCCATGGTCGAGGAGTCATCCGTTCCGGCAAGCCGCTTGTTCAGAATAGATGCGCGCAACCGGGCTCCGGTGAGTTTCTGACACAGGCCGTCATGCAGTTCGTGACTGATGCGCCTGCGTTCTTCCTCGCTGATGTTGATCACTTCCTGTTCAAGCCGGTTGCGTTCTTCCATCTCAGCCAAGAGAGACTGGTTCTTGAGCTCCAGTTCCTCGGAAAGTTTTCCCACGGACATGAATGCATGGCTGAAGCGTTTGGCCAACGCCAGCGACTGGGTAACAACCAGAAAAAGCATGCCAAATTCGATCAGATAGGGCGTGTTTATATGCTTGGTGTGGGAAAGGCCGTCGTTCATGCTGGCAAGCAGAGATGCCCCGCTGCCGAACAGCAGCAACCCTGCGCCGTTCATTCCGCGCCGTGCGCAGGAGAACAGGCGCAGGACG
>JBKEAK010000005.1:0-28379 GCA_047972125.1 Halodesulfovibrio sp. | reverse complement strand
TCTGTCGAGGGCCGCACGGAATTCGCCCACCTTGAGCGGCAGGGGCAGATATTCGGTCGCGCCCGCGCGCATGCAGGCGAGAATGAGGTCGGCATTCTGGGCGGGGCCGATGACGAAAATTTCGTGCACGGAAGGGTTGGCCGCCAGAACTGCGACAACTGCAACATCCTGCATACCGCCGACCTCGACAACGATCAGACCGGCGGGCTTGTCAGCCCCGGCCGAACCGGGCAGCACGGCAGAAAACCGCATGTCGTCCTTCACCAGTTTGGCGAAGGAAGCGGCGGCTTCCGTGTGTTGCAGTCTGAAGTGAATGGGTCCGGCGTTCATGATATCTCTCCGGCTGGTATGCCTTGGTTACTTCTTGTCTTTCATGAGGAAGTCGATCACTTCGGCGTAGGACGGGCCCTTATCTTCCGGGCGGGGGTTCTTGTAAGACTTTATGGCCTTGTCTGTGAGCTGGCCGTCCATGCCGACCACCGGGGTGTCGGTGGGGGGCACGGGGTCGAATTTCTGCGCCTGCAGCTGCTGGCGGAAAGCTTCACCCTGCGGCTCATTGAATCCCTGTGTGCCCATGGGACGGTTCCACGTATCCGAGAACTTGGCGCAGCCGGTGAGGGCAAGGGGCAGTATTGCGGCCATGGTCAGTGCGGTGAGGAGGGCGGTGCTTGCGAATATGTTTTTCATGATGCTTCTCCTGTCCGCTATTGGGGAATGATGTGGCCGAAGTCACCTTCCATGCCCGTGGCGGGCTGGGCAGAACCATCACCGGTTCCGGCGGAGCTTACGGGCTTGATGCGGGCTGCGGGGGCCGGCTTTTCACCTTCCATCTTACCGTGGAAGAAGAATTCCATTTCGGTGGGCTCCACAAAGTTGTCGGTGGGCAGCTTCTGCTGGGCCACGTCCAGCGGCTTGGTCAGGTGCGGGGTGACGATGATGATGAGTTCGGTTTCCTGCTTGCTGAATTCGCTGGAGCGGAACAGGGAGCCAAGGACCGGCACTTCGCCGAGGCCGGGATACTTCTTCATGTTCTCGCGCACCGAGTTGTGCAGAAGACCGGCTATGGCAAAGCTCTGCCCGTTGCCCAGTTCCACCACGGTGGATGCCCGGCGGGTGCTGATGGCGGGAATGGTCATGCCGCTGATCTCGATGGTGTTGGAGTAGTCGAGTTCGGAAACTTCGGGGAACACCTTGAGGCTGATGAGGTTGCCGGAGACAACGGTGGGGCTGAACACCAGCTGCACGCCGTATTGCTTGTATTCGATGGCGATGGTGCCGAATCCCTGCGGGATGGGAATGGGAATTTCGCCACCTGCGAGGAACTGGGCATCTTCACCGCTGCGGCAGATGAGCGTGGGCTCGGCCAGCATGCGCACAAGACCGTTCTGCTTGAGCACATCAAGAAAGCCGGTGAGGGTTACGCCGCCGGAACTCATGCGGAACAGGCCGTTGCGTGCGGGGTTAATGACGGCTGCGCTTTCACCCATGGAAATGGCACCTCTGGTGGGGTCCAGATAGAAAAGGTTGTTCAGCAGCGAGTAGGCAAAGTCGCCCTTGAAGGCATAGGCAAGGTCGATGCCGAAACGGTCCAGCACGGTGCGGTGCATTTCCGCTATCTTCACTTCCAGCATGACTTGTTGCACGCCGCCTACGCTGAGCAGGTTGGTCACTTTTTCAGGGGCGAATGTTTCTGCCAGTTCCAGAGCGGTGGAAAGGCTGGCGGCGCTGGTTACGGTGCCGGAAAGGGTGATCTTGTCGCCGGTGCCCATGACGCGGATATCGGATTCCGAGGGCAGCAGGCGGTGGAGCATTTCCTTCAGATGGGCAAGGTCTGCGGTGACACGTATGTCGTACAGGCCGACCAGATCGCCGGTGCGGGCCCACAGGGTAAGGCTGGTCACGCCGGGGGCCTTGCCGGTGACATACACCTGCCAGGGAGAGAGCAGCACGATGTCTGCGGTTTCAGGATCGGCAATGGAAACTCTGGCTGCGGGAACGGGCAGGGAGATGATCTCGGACTTGCCCTTCACAACTTCAAGCGTCTGGGGAGTTACCTGAGCGGAAACCGGGGTGGGCTTGGGGTCGGCGGCCTGCACGGGATTAACGGCACAGGTCAGGGCAACCATGAAGCAGGCTATGGCAAAATGCAGGCGTTTCATTGTGCGAACCTCATGATCTGACGGTTGGTGCCGGTAATGACTTCAACCTTGGTTTCGGGCTTCTTTGCGGCGGCCTTGGTTTTCGGCTTGGGGGGCGAAAGAGAGGCCAGCGTGTCCGGAACGTCGGTGCCCCTGGTCGTTATGGCTTCGGCGTCGGCGGGGTTGCGCAGGGAAAAATGCAGGGTGCCTCTGGTGGCGGCAAGGGCGAGCTTTTCAGTATCCTGAGGGGCCATCTCAAGGGTGTATACGTCGACGGAAGAGGTTTCCTTGTCGTCGCCCTTCTGTTCCAGTTCCGTGCCCGTGGCGATAACTCGAACATTTTCGAGAACGGTCTTGGTCACGGCCTTGTCGTCGGTGCGGCGTTCGTCATCAATGGTTACGAGCACGTCCACACGGTTGCCGGGGCGGATGAAACCGGCAATGCCGAGAATCTGGTTGCCCTTCACGGCTATGGCACGCATGCCGGGGCTGATGAGGGTGGAAACACCGCCGTACTGCACCGTATCGTCGAGCAGGCGGCCTGCGGTGAGCATTTCACCCTGTTCGATGGGGGTTGCAACCACGCGGCCGATAAGGGCGGCTGTTTCGGCAAAGGTGCCTGCGGGAACGCTTTCAGGCAGGAAGGAGGTTTTTTTGAGATGGGTTTCGGTCAGCTTGGTGCCCTTGGCTATCTGCTGTGCGGAAACCACAACCTCAACGGTTTTGGGGGCCTGCACTTCCTGACGCTTCTGGCTGCCCTGCATCCATGAAAAGACCATGAAGCCGGCACCGAGCGAAAGAACGAGCCCGAGAGCTATGGGAATGATTGTTGAAGCGCGCATTATTCCCCCCGGAATGTCTGGCTGTTACATCCACTGGGCCGGGATGAATCCGGCCGGACCCCAAGTGATGACCATGGCTCCCAGAGTGCCCGCTGCAATGGCCACTCCGTAGCACAGTCGCGGAAAACGCTTGTCATCGGCCTGCCGTACATAGGCGAACTGGCGTGTGGCGAAAAAGAGCCATGCCGTATCCCGCAGGGCGGCGAAGACCTTCTTCAGAACATCCAGATGCCGTGCCAGCATGACGATGGCGTACAGGCCACCGGCAAGGCTGGTGAGCAGAAATGCCTGCAGGGTGAGAGTGAACCCGAGAAAGGCGCCGGCAGCCATCATGAGCTTGACGTCGCCGGCACCCATAGCGCCGAAGAGATAGGGAAGGATCATCACGCCAAAACCGAGGGCCAGGCCGGAAAGACTGAATGCCAGACCATCCAGACCCTGGGTTATGCCGTGAAAGGCGAGAGCAAATGCCATGGCGGAGAAAGTGAGCCAGTTGGGAATGCGCTGACCCTTCAGGTCTGTGACCGTTGCGATGAGCAGGACGGCTGCGAGAAGAAGGTTCAGGTAAACTTGCATGGCATTTTCCTCGTGGGGCTTTAAAAGGTTGACGGGACCGGGGTCGGGGGCTCCCGGTCCCGTCGAGCGCTTTACGCTGCGATCAGGCGTAATGTGGTTTCCGTGGAATCGGACGAATCTGATCTGCAGTTAGAAGGTCATCTTGGCGGTCAGATCTTCGAACACGGTCTTGATCTGGTTGCCAAGCAGGGTGACTGCACCGGCCAGAACGCCTGCGATCAGGGCGGCCAGCAGACCGTATTCCAGAGCAGTGGCGCCTTCTTCTTCACGGATGAAATTCATGATGGTACGCATTGGGGGACTCCTTTTTGGGGGATTGACGTTTGTTTTGTGCGACTGCCTATCGATGCTGCACGACTCTCTTAAGGCAACCGGCGTGCCAATCTTTGTGCTGGTGATGTGGAAGGCTGTTTAACATGCTGTTTTTATGTGAATAAAAAGATGCCACCCCCGGAAATATTCCGGCGATGGCACATGTTTGGTTCAGGCGGCGTGATTGTAACGGCGTTCAGTTCTATGAAAGTTAGAAAACGGAACCGCCTGATTTTCTGTAAGATTGAGGGGAAAGCATTGGCAGACAGGGCTTTGGGGGTGAGAAATGACGTTCTAAATTAATTAGAAAGCCTTTCAAGGCCCATTTTTAGCCATTTTCTAGACTTTTGTCGGGACAAGGGAAGTTGTTGTGAGACAACGATGTGCAAAAAATCGTATGGAAAAAATGGGGAGATTGGGGCAGTCTAAAAAAAATAGAACTACAGGAGCGGCGCTTCAATTTCGTTGGAAAGGATGTCGTGCTTCTGCATCTTGGCCCAGAGATTCTTCGGATTCAAGGCAAGCAGAGCGGCGGCTTCCTTCTGGTTGCCGCGGGTACGCTGCAGCGCGTTGATGATCAGGTTTCTTTCAACGGTTGCAATGCTGTCCTTCAGGTTGATGGGGCCATGAGGCAGTGATGAGAGGCAGTTGTGGGGTGACCATTCAGCCTGCGATGCTTCCGGCAGTATGGCGGCTGTATCATGTGTGCCGCGCAGTGCCTTGTGCACGTGGCGTTCTTCTATACGACCGGGGGCAGCGCTGATGGCAAGCCCTTCCAGCACGTTGGCAAGCTGACGTACGTTGCCCGGCCAGTCGTAGCCCTGCAATGCCGTTTCCGCACCGGGGGTGAAGCCTTCCACATCCAACGCCAGCTGGGTGCGAATGCGGTTGAGGAAGTGCCGCGCGAGCAGGGGGATATCTTCCTTGCGTTTGCGCAGCGGCGGCAGTTCTATAACGGCTACGTTCAGGCGGTAGTACAGGTCTTCGCGAAAACGCTTTTCACGCATGAGTTCAGCAAGGTGCTGGTTGGTGGCAGCGATAATGCGCACATCCAGCGAAATGGGCTTTCGCCCGCCAAGGCGTTCCACCTGCTTCTGTTCCACCACGCGCAGCAGCTTGGGCTGGATGGAGAGCGGCATGTCGCCTATTTCATCCAGCAGAATAGTGCCCTTGTCCGCCAGTTCGAATTTGCCTGCCTGCGACTGGGCAGCACCTGTGAATGCGCCTTTTTCGTGACCGAACAGTTCGTTTTCGAACAGGTTTTCCGGAATGGCGGCGCAGTTAACGCGGATGAAGGGGTTGCCAGCGCGGGGCGAGAGGGCATGCACGGTATCGGAAACCAGCTCCTTGCCGGTGCCGGATTCCCCGAGAATGAGCACGGTGGTTTCCAGCGGGGCAATGCGTTCGATGCGTTCCTTGACCATGCGTATGGCTGTGCTTTCGCCGACTATGCTGCCAGCGGGGCCGCTGCTCAGAAGGTTGGAACGTAACTGGGCCAATTTTTTCTGCAACTGGCGTTTTTCCATGCAGCGGCGTACCACTATCTCCAGCTCGCTCAGGCTGAACGGCTTGGAGAAAAAGTCGTATGCTCCCTGACGCACGGCTTCCACGGCCATTTCCTTGGTGGAAAAGGCCGTCATGACGATGATATCGCTCTCAGGAGCCATCTGCTTCAGGTGGGGGATGGATTCAAGGCCGGACATGCCGGGCAGCTTCACGTCCGTGAGGATAAGGTCGAAGCGTTCTGTCCGCAGGCGCGCAAGCCCGTCTTCTGCCCGCGAAACCCGTTGCACCCGATAGCCTTTGGCATCGAGGGCTTCGTTGAGCATGGTGCCGAAGGCGGGATCGTCTTCGACGAGCAGGATGCGTTCCTGAAGAGTTTGCGGCATTGGTTGTTGTCCGTTGTTTTTATAGAATGTACTGGTGTTATGCGATATTGTAAACGGCGTGAGCAGTTATTGACTGCAGGGTATGATTATTTGAAATGCCGGTATGTGTCGCTGGATTGTTTTTGTGGTATTATGAATGGTAATTCGGTTTTGTATATAGAATGATAACGTATATCCGGAAAGGTTGAAAAGTTGACTGCCATTTCAGTTCGTACCGCCATGTCGGTTGCAGCAGACGCGCACACTGCAGTGAGTGAGATTGCGCAGGGAGTGACCCAGCCCGGCATGTCTGTGGTCATTTTCTTTACGTCCGTGCGCTTTGACCTGCCCGAGCTTGGCAGGAGCTTGCAGCAGGCCTTTGATTGCCCAGTTATAGGCTGCACCACAGCCGGGGAATTTGTTTCGGGCATGGGGTACCGGAACGGCAGCATCGTGGCTGCCAGCATCAGTTCACAGGAACTTGCCGTTCGGCCGGTACTTGTTGAAGACATAACAAAATTTTCCGGGGAACAGGCAGAAAGGTTGGTCAGCGGTCTTGTTGCCAATCCCTCCGCTCAGGAGAATGCGTCAGGCAAGTTTGCCCTGCTGATGATAGACGGGCTTGCGGGTGCCGAGGAGCAGGTCATTTACAGCCTGCAAAAGGCCTTTGGCTCAATTCCTGTGGTGGGCGGCTCTGCAGGGGACGACTTCAACTGGCGTGAAACCTTTGTCTACCATGGCGGGGCATTCCATTCCGGCGCGGCGTTGCTCACGTTGATTGAAACGAGCCTGCCGTTTGCGGTGCTGCAGACCCAGCACTTCATGCGTTCGGAAGATCGATTCGAGATCACTTCTGCCGATCCGGAGACCCGAACCGTCTATACCATCAACAACAGGCCGGCAGCCGCTGTGTATGCAGAGGCAGTGGGAGTGCCGGAGAATAAATTGACACCTGCCCGAGTCTCCTTGCATCCGCTCATTCTCTGGCTGGGCGGGCAGCATTATGTGCGTTCGGTGCGCGAAGCATTGCCCGACGGCAGCATGACCTTCAACAGCGCAGTGGAGCAGGGGCTTGTGCTGTATCTGGGAACGAGCCATGACATTGTTGCCAACCTTGAGCACGCTCTGGACGACAGCCTTGTGCAGATTCCCTATCCCAAGCTGCTCATCGGGTTTGAGTGCGCGCACAGAAGGCTGGAGGTGGAAGAGTTGGGACTGACCAAATCCATGCAGCAGGTGCTGGACAGGATGGAGAACATCGGTTTTCACACCTACGGTGAGCAGGTTGATTCGCTGCATGTGAACCAGACTTTTGCGGGCGTCATTATCGGGGATCATGCCTGATCATGAAGGGCGTGTCGCATGCTGGCCCCTTTCCGTTCCAGAGACTTCACCCTCAGAGACTTAATTTTTAGAGACTTCATCTTTAAAGACTTCATCTGGCTGCGCCGCTTCGTCCATCCCCCCCTTTTTTTGATAGTGCCAATGGCTGAAGCGTTGCTGCACATCTCTGCATGACGGGCTTTAGCAGATGGCGGCAAAGGGGCAGAAGTTCCTTGCAAAGCGTGGCGGTATGTGCAACATCGCGGCAGGCGTTATTCGCCTGACCACAATGACAAACCCTCTTACCGTATCAGGAGCACCATCCATGGCTTCCATCGGAACCCCTCTTACCCCGTCCGCGACCAAAATAATGCTGCTCGGCTCCGGCGAGCTGGGCAAGGAAGTCGCCATCGAGGCAATGCGTCTCGGTGCTGAAGTGATTGCCGTGGACCGCTATGATAACGCTCCCGCCATGCAGGTTGCGCACCGCTCGTACCCCATTAGCATGCTCGACGGCGCAGCGCTGCGCCGCATCATCGAAACCGAGAAGCCCGACCTGATCGTGCCGGAAATTGAAGCCATTGCCACCGACACCCTTGTGGAGCTGGAAAAGGAAGGCTTCACCGTGGTGCCCACCGCACGCGCCACCCGCCTGACCATGAACCGCGAAGGCATCCGCAGACTTGCTGCAGAAGAGCTTGGCCTGCCCACCTCTGCCTACCGCTTTGCGGATACTGAAGAAGAGTATCGCGCCGCAGTTGCCGCCATTGGCCTGCCCTGCGTGGTTAAGCCTGTCATGAGCTCCTCCGGCAAGGGCCAGAGCACCGTGAAGACCGAGGCCGATATCGACAAGGCATGGGCCTATTCGCAGGAAGGCGGCCGCACCGGCAGCGGACGCGTTATCGTGGAAGGTTTTGTCGAATTTGACTACGAAATTACGCAGCTGACTGTGCGCCACGTGGGCGGCACCAGCTATTGCGATCCCATCGGCCATCTGCAGGTGGACGGCGACTACCGTCTTTCGTGGCAGCCGCAGCCCATGAGTGCAAAGGCCATGGAAGAGGCCCGTCGCGTTGCCAAGGTGATTACCGACGCACTGGGCGGACACGGCATCTTTGGTGTCGAACTCTTCATCAAGGGCGATTCCGTCATCTTCAGCGAAGTTTCTCCCCGTCCCCACGACACCGGTCTTGTGACGGTGATTTCCCAGAACATGAGCGAGTTTGCGCTGCACGCCCGTGCTATTCTGGGGCTGCCCATTCCCGCCATCACCCAGCGTGGCCCTGCCGCATCCAGCGTTGTGCTGGTGGAAGGTAACGGCACCGGCCCCACCTTCGGCAACCTCGACAAGGCACTTGCCGAGCCGGAAACGCAGCTGCTGCTGTTCGGTAAGGCCGAAGTGAAGGGCAAGCGTCGTCTCGGCGTGGCTCTGGCGCTGGCGGACAGCATTGAAGAAGCCAAGGCCAAGGCACAGCGCGTGTCTTCTGCCGTTACCGTTACCTTCTTGGCTGTTCATTCTCCTGTTTGTACGGGCCGGGGGCGTTATGCGCCTCCGGCTTTTTTTGTGTGCGGCAACAGAACTGCATCCTTAACTGCATCTTGTTCCAGGGCAGGCTTTGCTGGCAAGAATTTGAGCGGCGTCTATCAGAAGCAGGGTGGGACTGGTTGGCAGGACGTGTACCTGTCCTGAGTTCCGCCGGGGACAATTCCTGCGAAAGGGGCGACAACACCGTGAAATTGCTGTAGACATGAGATATGAAAGTTCTGTTCATCCACCCCAATTTCCCTGCCCAGTTCCGGCATGTGGCTGCGCGGCTGGCCCAGTCGCCCGAGAATCAGGTGGTGTTTGCCTGCTCCAATGTCCGCCCGGAGTGGGATATTGCCAATGTGCGCAAGGTGCAGTTCGGTACGCGGTTTCAGCCCCCGGCGGATGGTCACCGGCTGGCAAACTTTTATGAACGCGCTGTGGCACAGGGCGAGGCCGGGTATGTGCTGTGCCGCAAGTTGGTGCAGTCCGGCTTTACGCCGGATGTGGTGGTGGGGCATTCCGGATGGGGCGCCACCATGTATGTGCGCGATGCCCTGCCCAACACGCCCTTCGTGGGCTATTTCGAGTGGTACTACAACGCGCAGGGCGCTGACGTGGGCTTTGACCCTGCCGAGAAGGTGGGGGAGACGCAGCGGATGAATCTGCGAACCCGCAATGCCATCATTCTCAACGATCTTGAAGCCTGCTGCATTGGGCAATTGCCCACACGATGGCAGGCATCGCAGTTTCCTGCACGCTACCATGACAAACTGGCAGTACATCATGACGGGGTGGATACGGGATTCTTTGCGCCCCTGCCCGCCGCAGAGCTGGAAAAGGGGCTCATGCTTCCGGGGCTGGACCTGACCGGCGTGCGCGAAATAGTCACCTACGCCACACGGGGCATGGAACCGTATCGCGGTTTTCCGCAGTTCATGGAGGCGTTGCCGCGCATCCTTGCGGAGCGGCCGAACGCGCATGTGCTTGTGGTGGGAGAGGACAGAGTCTGCTACGGCAAGCCTCCTGCGCAGGGCGGAAGCTGGAAGACCCTGATGCTGGAAAAGCTCAAGGGGGCACCGGGCATGGACAGGGTGCACTTTACCGGGCCGCTGCCGTATGGTCAGTACCGGCTTGTTTTGCAGCATTCGTTGGCGCACGTGTATCTGACGCGGCCTTTCGTGCTTTCGTGGTCCATGCTGGAAGCCATGAGCTGCGGTGTGCCGCTCATAGCCTCAGCCACTGCGCCGGTTGAAGAGGTTGTGGAGCATGAACGTAATGGCCTGCTGGTGGACTTCTTTTCAGCAGACGCCGTGGCCGCTGCCGTGTGCAGGGCGCTTGCAGCCCCTGCCGTGATGCTGCCCATGCGCAGAGAAGCCCGCAAAACGATTGGCGAGCGTTTCAGCCTTGAACGCCTGCTCCCCGGTAATGTCCGGTTGGTGACAGAAGCTGCGCAAGGGCGTTTTGCCCTCCGCTAGCTCACAATCCACACGGTGCAGGAGTGTGTTTCCTGCACAATCCTGTTGGATACGCTGCCGAACATGAATGCCTCAGTCTTGGAAACACCCCGTCTGCCTACCACCACGGTGCCGTAGTCGCCTTCCCGCTGGGTGTGCAGAATATCTTCCACCACGCTTTCGCCGGTACTGCACACAAGGGCCTCTTCAAAGGGCGACTTGCAGCTGACCATGTAGTTGACTGTTATGGCCTTTGGGCTGATCCCCGCCGTTTCGAGAATGGCGCGCGCCTGCGCAAGGGCTTCTTTGCGGGTGCGCACGCGCTCGCCGCATTCTGTCCGCCATTGTTCCTCGTCGGGGAAGAAATCCCTGTCAGGCAGGCGCTCCACCAGCAATAGGGTAATATGCACATCCGGCATGTCCGCGACCATTTCGCCGGTATATGCCACCGCTCTGAAGGCGTGTTCCGATGAATCGAACGCTATGAGAATACGCTTGTTGTTCATGGTGTTCTCCCGTGCTTTACGTCCGTTATTCCGGCTTGGGGCCGTATTCCCTTTCCAGCGCCTCCACACACGGCTCAAGGTCTGCAAGCAGCTCGTCCGTGGTGGTGTAGAACACCTCGGCGCTGTTGGAAAAATGCATGAGCACTCTATTTAGCGCCTCCGGCACATAGGGGTATATCTTGCGCAGGTTCACGATGCGGTTGGGAATGACAATGGAAAGGTCGTCGGACGAGAGCTTGCCGTTCAGCTGTTCCGCAAGCCCCATTCCTTCAAGGGACTGCACCGTGATGTTGGCCTTGCCGACGAGAAAGACAAGAATGTTGCCGAGGCCGAAGAGGTCCAGCCCGAAGGGATGTTCATAGGAATGGAAGGTGTAGTCGAAATCAATCCAGCACAGGTTGCCGGTTTCGAACTCCACATACAGGTGGTCGCGGCGGATATCGCCGTGCCTTTCCCCATGCCGGTGCAGCATGCCAATGGCACGCACGGCCTCAAGGTACCTGCGCAGCAGATCGGGCAGGTGCTCGCGGAAGTAGACAGCGTGCTCTGCGTCTATGCGGTCCACGGTCAGGTCGAGCCGTCTGCCGTTGACAATTTCCAGCACACGGACATTGCGCCCTGCCGCGTCCTTTATGGTTATGCCCTGCATGAAGCGGGAATCGCCCCGCACAATGTCGAGAATGCGCGATTCCTTGTCCGGGCTGCGGTAGCATTCCACGCTGAATCTGCCCACCTGCACCGGAAAGGTCTCGAAGAATTCAAGCTTGAGAATCTTGCGCCTGCCCGTTTCCAGCTCATGGCAGCGTTTGACCCAGTATTTGGGGTCTTCCAGCCCGAAGCGGCGTTCCGCCTCGTTTTTGTAGACCATGTAATGGATATCGCCGAGTTCTATGACGTGTCCGTAGTCAATGGACATGAACTGCGTGGTGTCCGTGACCAGACTCTTGCAATATTGTATGGGGAATTCCGGCAGATAGGTTCTTACCAGTTCTCGTACTTCGGCAGACATGGCGAACCTCCTTTGCGCAGCGCGCCGTTGGGCATGTCTTCCTGCAGTCGGATGTACGGGTCAGTTTGTTTCCTGCTGTCTGTCAGGGGAGCGAATCTGGCTGAGCAGTCTGAATAACTGTTATGGCCGATTCGTCTGGTTTATTGATCTGCTGGTTATTGGGTCGGGTTGTCAGTTTTTGTATTCAGTTCTTAGAATCAGTCTGCGTGCTCTGTTCGTGCTGGCCGCCGGTTCCGGTTGGCTGCTGTATGAATTTTCCGGGAGCCATATGAAAATATTCAGCTCGCATGTCCCGGTATTGTTTGCTTTGCCTGAAACGAGCCAGCTCTTCCGAAAAACGATCCACGAAGCCCTTATCCACCGTGGTCCGATTGAACATTATGTAGAGTCCGTCGGACTTGATGGTCACATTTTCGTTAGGTAGCGTATTGTAGGCTTTAACCTTCTGGCGGATGTAGAGTCCGTTGCCGAGTTCGGCGACCAGTGCATCCAGCCTGCCTATCTGCAGTTTGCGGAAGTTGAGCTCGTCCGAATACACTTCCTCCACGGTGCAGTAGACCAGAATGAACTCCCAGAATTCCTGCGTATAACTGTACCCTGTTACCACGCCTATCCGCTTGCCCTTGAGATCTTCAAGCGAGGATATGGGCATGTTTTGTGTCCATATGACCCACGGCGATTCCACCAGAGGCACCGAGGGGTAATAGGCGTACATCTCCCGTTCCTTGGTGTAGTTGGCAGAGAAAAGAGCGTCTGCCTTGCCGTGCTGGAAGAGTTCCATGGCTCGTTTCCACGGATAGGATTGTACTGGTTCGTGCTTAGCCTGCATGCTGCCTAGTACATGTTCTACCACATCTGTCGCAAAGCCCCCTACGGGGAGGTCTTTCTTCTCAATCTGATAGGGGGGCCAGATGTCGCAGACAACGGTAAGTTTTTCCTTGGCGGCGGCAAGGTCCAGCACCAGCATGATCAGCAGAAAAAGGCCTGATGTTGCAAGCAGAACAAGGATTGCTTTTGTTTTCATGAAGGCTGAGTTCCTCCGCTGGCAGAGTTGGGTATCTGTCATAATATATGGTCGCGGAAGAAAAAAAGAAAGCCCCGGCAAAGAGCTTGCCGGGGCTTTCAGATTATAATCTGCACGGGGACTACATTTTGAGGTTCACCTTTTCAGGGCTCAGCTTGCGTTCCAGCGATGCGGCGTATTTGGACATCAGGAAGCAGGGGAGGAAGTAGAGCAGGGCCGTTGTGGTCCATATTTCCATGGAGGCAACCATCAGGCGGTTATCCACTGCCTTGGCAACGGAGGTAAGCTCCATGACGCCGAGGATGGAAACGAGCGAGGTATCTTTGAAAATGGCGATGAACAGGCCCACGATGGGCGGAATCATCTGCTTGAGCGCCTGCGGCAGGATGATCTTGCGCATGGTCTGCCAGTAGGTAAGGCCGGAGGCCGTGGCTGCTTCTACCTGACCGGGCGGAATGTTCTGAATGCCGCCGCGGACGATTTCGGCAAGGTATGCCGCCGTGAACAGCGTCAGCGCGATGGATGCCGACCACACCGTATTGAAGAAGGTGTTGAACAGCACGGGAATGAGGAAATAAACCCAGTAGATGACGATGATCAGCGGGTTGCCGCGGATGAGTTCAATATACAGCAGGCTGGGAATGCGGAAGACGCGGTTGTTGGAACAGCGTCCGAGGCCGACCAGCAGGCCGATGGCAAAGCTGGCGGCAATGGCCACCACGGCAATGATGAAGGACAGCGTGAACCCGCCCATGCCAAGGAAGGGGTCTGCCTCTTCGTGCGGGAACTGCCAGATGATCAGGTTGCCGAATTCGCGTGCGATGGCAGCCCAGTCAAAGGTGATGAGTCCCTTTACGGTAACATAGAGGCAACTGCCCAGCAGCACGAGAAAGGCGGCCTTGCCCGCGAGAACAGCAGCCTGCCCGAAACGGCGCAGTGCCGTGCGCAGGGCGGCCTGCCGTGCGGAAACATAGGTGGCTGCAGCGCGCTGACGGCGGCGGGCTCTCAGGAACCGGCCAACCGGATTGAAGAGGATGCGGCTGAGCGTGGAGAAGGGCCAGTAGAAGAGGGAAACAAACATGACGGGCAGCGAGCGGTTGGTGTTGCCCACGGTGCGCAGTTTGCCGTTCACGCCGTTGAGAAGGAAGGAGATGATCAGCGAGAAGGCAAGATACATCACGGAGGCGGCGGTGGTGGCTTCAAACCCCTTGAAGGTAAGGGCCTCTGCCTGCTGCGCCTGCCATGTCATGTCGGCCACGCCGACGAACATGGCCAGCGAGGTGTTCTTCATGTTGTTCAGAAATTCGCTGCCCAGCGGCGGAATGATCTCGCGGAAGGCAAGGGGCAGAATGATCTTGCGCAGCACCTGCACATAGGTGAGGCCGGAAGAATACGCAGCTTCGAGAATGCCTTTGGGGATGGACTGCAACCCTGCACGGATGACTTCTGCCATGAACGCGCTGGTGTACATGCCCACTGCAACAGCCGCTGTCCAGAATTCGAACTGGAAGGAGAATATCCACTCGCGCGCTGCATCGGGCAGGGCACGGGGAAAGGCGAAGTAGAAGAAGAAGAGAACGACCAGCAGCGGGGTGTTGCGGAAAAATTCGATGACGCAGGTCGCGGTGTAGCGCAGCGGCTTGAAGTCCGAAAGGCGCGAAAGGCCGAGAACCGTGCCGAGGCCGAGACCGATGATGGAGCTGATGGCGGTGAGCTGCACCGTTACCCACAGGCCCTTGAGTATCTCTATGCCGAGATTGACCTGATAGGTCTCGTTCACCGTGTAGAGCATGGACCATTCGAACTTGTAGCCAAAGTCGAACACCCAGCCCCAATAATAGGTCATGATCGCCGCAAGGGCGAGCAGCACGGCATTCTGTACCCAAACCTTTTCCAGCCAGAAACGTATCATGAACAATAAACCATTATGTTGAGGTGCGGCGGCTTCCACCCGAGCAGAGTCGGGCAGACAAGCGCGCGCCCGGCTGAACCGGGCGCACGCAGAATCTCAATAATCGGTGTGGCTTAGGGCCACAGTTCGATCTGGTTGGTCATGGGCATGGCGTAGGGGGTCTCGGGGCCGTACCACTTGTTGTAGATGTTCATGTAGGTGCCGTCGCGCCACATGTCCTGCAGGGCAGCGTTCACGGCGTCACGCAGAGCGGAATCGTCCTGGGGCAGGCCCATGCCGTAGGGTTCGTCGGAGAGGAAGTCGCCTACCAGCTCAAATGCGCCGGGCTTCTTGGCAGCATAGCCGAGAAGGATGGTGGCGTCGGTGGTCCAGCCGGCTACGCGGCCCATTTCCAGAGCCTGGAAGCATTCGGATTCCTTCTGGAAGGAAATGATGTTGGCATCGGGGTTGGCAACGCCGAGAGCCTTGAGGGCGTTCTTGATGTTGATTTCAGAAGTGGTGCCCTGCATGGTGGCAATCTTCTTGTCCTTCATGTCGGCGAGGGAAGCGAAAGCGCCCTTCTTGGCAAGAACCTTCTGGCCGTCGAAGAAGTAGGTGATGGAGAAGTCGATGGACTTGTCGCGCTCACGGGTGTGGGTCATGTTGGCAACGGAAACGTCGATGCGGCCCTGCTGAATGAAGGCGATACGGGTCTTGTTGTTGACCTTTACGCGTTCCAGTTCCACGCCCATGCGCTTGGCCAGTTCGGTGGAGATGTCGTAATCGAAGCCGGTCCATTCGCCCTTGTCATTGAAGAAGGCGCCGGGGATGGAGTCGGTCATGATGCCGATGCGGACCTTCTTGTCCTGCATGATCTTGTCGTAAACGGCACCGGCAAAGGCGGTGGAGGCCATCATGGTGACGGCCAGAGCCATGGCAATAATCTTCCCAATACGCATGTTCTACTCCCAGTGTTTTCAGTTTCCTCTGCGTTCCGGCATGGCCGGATCGCGCCTCAACATTCGTCAACCCCGGTGCAGAACCGGAGTCATGCAACCATGCTAGTGTGAAAGAATCTTGCTGAGGAAGTCCTTGGTACGATCCTGCTTGGGATGGTTGAAGAACTCCTCGGGGGTGTTCTCTTCGATCAGTTCGCCGTAATCCATGAAGATAACCCGGTCGGCCACTTCACGGGCAAAGCCCATTTCGTGGGTGACACAGGCCATGGTCATGCCTTCGCGGGCAAGGGTTTTCATGACGTCGAGCACTTCATTGATCATTTCGGGGTCGAGCGCCGATGTGGGCTCGTCGAAGAGCATGATCTTGGGCTTCATGGCAAGGCCGCGTGCAATGGCAACGCGCTGCTGCTGGCCGCCCGAGAGCTGGCTGGGATAGGCTTTTGCCTTGTCGGGAATGTTCACCTTTTCGAGCAGTTCCATGGCCAGACGCTCGGCCTCCGCACGCGGGGTATTGCGTACCATGGTGGGGGCAAGGGTGATGTTTTCCAGCACTGTCATGTGCGGATAGAGATTGAATTGCTGGAAAACGAAGCCGATTTCGGCGCGAAGGCTGGTAAGGTTGAGACGCGGATCGTGCAGATCCATGCCGTCAACGATGATGTGGCCCTTCTGAATGGGCTCCAGCCTGTTGATGCAGCGGATAAGCGTGCTTTTTCCGGAACCGGAAGGGCCGCAGATAACCACAACCTCCCCCTGTGCTATTTCCAGATTAACATCCTTAAGCACGTGGTGGTCGCTGCCATACCACTTGTTCACCTGTTCAAAACGGATCACGTATCTCTCCCAGTAAAAGAAAAAACAACTGCAGGATGCCTCAATCCCGCATCTGGGTGCTAACAAAAAAGCCCTTGGTGGGGCAACGAAAAACTGGTGAGTTTACAATATTGTTTGCTGCATTTTGAGGGAGAAATGGCGGGGGCTGCTGATGGTTATGTACTAGCACCGCAGAAAAATTGCAGAAAAAAATACATCATCATCAGGTTGCCTGAGAGGGGGGTGAAAAGAGCCTGATAAAAGCCTGAAAAGAGGTATTTTGTAAGGAGTTCTGCACGATTTATTTTACAAGAGTGTAATTTGGTGATGATTTGATCATGATACGCAGAAAAAATGATTATTTTGACACAGGCTCTTCGCAGGGCAGGGTGAAGTAGAAGCAGTTGCCCATGGGGTGTGCCTCGTATCCGGCTTCGCCCCCGTGCAGGCGCGATATTTCCTTGGCAAAGAACAGGCCGTGGCCTGTGCCATATTCGCCGCCCACGTCGCGGCCGCGGAAATCCGCATTGAAGAGCTGGGGGGCGTCTTCCGTATTTATATACGGACCGGAGGTGATCACGTTAACCCGGGCACCGCATCGGCCCTTGCCAAAGTGGTCCGGCAGCAGCAACACGCCGTAACACAGGCTCTTTTTTCCTGCCTTGCCCTGTATGCCTGCCTGCTCCTGCGGGACGGGACGTGTGTATTTGACAGCATTGGAAAAGAGGTTGGCCAGTACCTGACTGATGAGGCCCACATCTGCCGTGACAAGAATATTCTCGTCATGGCTGCCGCTGCCTTCGCAATAGGGCACAACCGTGATGTCCTTTTCATCAAACCGGCTTTTGAAACGTTCGAGCTGCGGGTTGAGGATGCGCTCGTGCAGGTTCACAACGGTCTTGTGCAGCACGTAGCGTCCCTTTTCGAAATGGCTTTGCCTGAGCAGGGTTTCGAGGAACAGGCTGGTCTGCTGGAAGTGACGGAACACCTCGTTATACTGCTCGTCCATGCGGTGCTGGATATAATCAAGCTGGGCTACCGTTGGGGAGCTTATGGAGGTTTCCATGAGGTCCGAAATGGCATGCCGCATGGCCTTCATCTTGCCGTCCAGTTGCCGGAACAGCAGTTTGAAATACATATTCGGCACAATGACGTTGTGGCCGATGTCGTGCACGAGATTCTTGATGAATTCGAGATGCTCTCGGTGTTTGAAGGCAAGCATGCGGTTGTGCAGCTGATAGCCCACGCGGTTGGCGAATTTCTCGAAAAAGAGTTTCTGCTTGTCGGGCATCTCCGGTTCGGGGTGCAGCACAAGCAGCCCCAGAGTTTCTCCCACGGGTGTAATCGGCAGCAGGTCGCGGTCTACTTTTTTGCCTCGGATGGGAATGCAGTAGCGTTTATCCTGCCAGAACGGTCCGTCAGTGAGGGAAAGCCCTTCCGTATCCATGAGGGGGATGAGGCACGTGGCACCGGTGGAGCACCCATAGCGCATCAGAACGGAACGATCGTTCAGTACATATATCTCCGCATGGATGCGGAACATGGAATGGATGATGAGCACGGCCAGTGTGAGCAGGTCTTCGAGAGATTCGAATTCCTGCGCGAGATCGAAAAATACGTTGAAGGCACAGGTCTGTTTCGCGCTGAAGTCGTACATCTTGTAGTCATGAAGTTTGGTGGCAATACGCTCCTGTACCTGAGCGAATGTTGCCTCCAGTTCCTGACTGCTGCGAAAGGGCGAAATCTGCTGGCTCATGCTGCTTCTCACATACGTGCTGCAAGTAGTCGGTGAATGGCGGGTAATGGACCCCGGTTCTTACCATTACTATTTCACATTCTTCGGTTTCCGCCAAGGATATGTTGAAAAGCAAGGGAGGAAAGGGCGTAAGAATTTGACAAGGCGCGAATTTGCAGGTTTAGTTAAAAAAGATAGCAGTGGGGGGGCCATAGCGTTGCCACTGTGAAACCTATGGGTAGACAAGGGGTGTAGATGATCCCGACAGTTTTGGGAATATATGAAACCCGAAAGGCAGACGAGGTCGGAACGGGCACTACCCGTCAGACACAAGAGTTGCGCATTTTCTGGTTCGTGGCCCAGGTTCCCGGGGGGGAAATTGCCTGCCAGCCGCTCAATGATGCCAACCTGCCTTCAGGATTCGTCCAGAAGATCGACAAGGATGTTTTTCTCTCTGATTATGTGCTCGTGCCGGACAAGTACGACGAGCACATGCGTAGTGTGGTCAATTCGCTGAGAGACAAGGTGAACGGGGCAACGGCAGCAAGGGAGGTGCCCGCGCTGTCACGCGAGGAGAGCATGCTGCTCAGGGGGCTGATGGGGCTCCTTCATTCCCGGCCCGATGTGGCGCTTTCCGATACCGACCTTTTTTCCGTGCGGACCATGCTCGATGCCATGCGGCAGACGGGCAACGTTGTTCTCGAATATCAGCGCGTTCTCACCGGGGCGGCCATTGATCTGCGCAAGCAGCGCATGTTCGACAAGGCCGTGAGTTATTATTCCAAGGCGCTGGAGATTGACGGATACAACGACCACATCATGTTCAACCTTGCGAGAGTCTATTTCGAGATGGGGCAACTGGATGAAGCCCGGAACCAGCTGTTCAGGGCTTTGGAGATCAATCCCGAACTGGAGATGGCACGGCGCTTTTTGCGGTATCTTGATGCTTCGGGCAAAGGGTAGGCTTTAGGAGAGTGTATGGCTGAGCGACGTAGTGAGCCGCGTGTTCCGCTTGATTGTCCGATTTTTGCCACGTTGTTGCTCAAGGACGGCCTTGAGTTGTATTGCCTGCTGCGCGATGTGAGCCTGCAGGGAGCACAGGTGGCTCTGCCCCCCGGCGAGCTTTCCGTGGGCGTGGCAGTGGGGGATGAGATCGTCATACTTGACCCGCCGCTTCAGCTGGAAGGGGTCATCACCGAGGCGCGTGCGAAGGTGGCCTGGGTGCAGGACGGCTTTTTCGGCATCCGTTTCGCCAACGGCATGGAGATTGACCAGCAGCTTCTTGAGAAGCTTCTTTCGGAAGCCTGCCTGTAGGCGCGTGAATTTTCAAAAAGCCCCCGGTGCATGCACCGGGGGCTTTTTCTGTCTGCGGGCCGCGGCTTTCAGGGCCGTGGTGCACTGGCATCTCAGGCCGTTATATGCTACCTCTGCCCGGCATGCGTAGTTCGCAGGCAAGAGAGGAAGACAGGAGTTGATATGAAGATACGGAACAGAATCAAGGCCTGGAAGCAGGATACGCTGTGCGCTGTGGTGGCGCTGGGCGGCGCTTTCTGGCTCAAATGGGGCGTGTGCGCCCTGTTGCTGGCTGCGGCTTTGATATTCGGCGGTGTCCCCTTTGTCATGATAGGCCTTGGCGGACTGCTCGGATGCATCTGTGCCGTCATGCTGGACGGTTTTACCGAATTTCGCAGGGAAAACGGTTCCTTCATGCCCGGCTGCGCCTTCATGGGGCTGCTGGCCTTTGCCATGGCCAACATGGCGTTTCATCTTCCGGGCAAGTGGGCGGTTATTCTTGGCTGTCTGGTGAGTTCCGGGCTGCTGCTCGCACTCATCCTGCGCTGCCTTGACCGCGAAACCGGCATGAATATTCAGGTCGGCATCTGGTTGTCCGCAGTCGCGGGCGCGTTGCTGCTCTGCTTCCTGTATACCGGACCGTATGCCGGTGTGGTGGGGCTTGTTGCGTTCGCTCTGGCTACCGGGCTCTATGTCCGGCTGCTGATCGTGCTGCGTGACGGCGCTGAGACCGGCTTGCGCGCTGCCTGGCATCTGGCGCTGGGAATCGGCATTGCCGTGCTCACTGCGGCCGCCTTCAACAAGCTGGGAGTGGAACCCGCAGGCGGGGCAGCCTTTGGCGGATTTGTGGTGGGGCTGCTGGTGGCTGCCGTGTTCGGCCCGGTAAAGCGCTTCACCAACTGGGTTGTCTGCAGGCTGGATGAAGAAAAAGAGCCTGAATGGTAGCAGCCCTCAGTGTATGAAAAAAAGAAGCGGCGCAATCTTACGATTGCGCCGCTTTTACTTTCGGTGGCGGTGAGGGAGAGATTCGAACTCTCGGTACCCTGTTAAGGTACACACGATTTCCAATCGTGCTCCTTCGACCGGACTCGGACACCTCACCAACGCGGAGAGATAGCTAGCAAAGGGGCGTAGCCTTGGCAAGCGAAAAATGCGTAAAACAGCAAATTGGGCAAAAAAAGAAGGCACAATCCGAAGATTGCGCCTTCTGGGAGTCGGGCACCCGAAAGCAACTGTTGCGGCTGCTTCTTTTCAGACCTGACCGGGTTGGCAGCGCATCCGCCGCCCGACTCCCTTTCTGCAAAGCAGAAAGTATTTGATGGCGGTGAGGGAGAGATTCGAACTCTCGGTACCCTGTTAAGGTACACACGATTTCCAATCGTGCTCCTTCGACCGGACTCGGACACCTCACCGCATCGGGAAGGGAGTAACTAGCAAAAGGAAGATGGGTTGGCAAGCAAAAAAACAACGGGCGGCACGCATGCGCCGCCCGTGTGCTATTTGTTGCATCCTTTCTGTTTCCTCAGGCCTGAACCGCAGGCACATCCGGACGAAGAGCCTCTCCGTCCATCTATGTGCGGAATTCAACCGCCTTTGGGAACATAGTCCTTGGGCATCACCTTGATGGTGATGAAGGCCAGAATCACGAATCCCACGAGGGGGATGATGAAATCCCACATGAGGGTCTCTCCTTCAGGCTCGCCTAAAGTCCGATTCCCATCACGTTGTAGCCGCTGTCCACGTGGAGGATTTCGCCGGTAACGCCGGAGGAAAGATCCGAGGCGAGATACACGGCGCTGCGGCCCACGTCTTCGATGGTAACGTTCCGCCGCAGGGGAGCCTGTTCCTCAATGTAGTTGAGGATGCTGCGGAACCCGGAAATGCCGGATGCTGCAAGGGTCTTGATGGGGCCGGCGCTGATGCCGTTGATGCGGACACCCTTGGCACCCAGATCAACAGCCAGGTAGCGGACGCTGGCTTCAAGAGCGGCCTTGGCTACACCCATGACGTTGTAGTTGGTAATAACCTTTTCCGCACCGTAGTAAGAAAGAGTAAGCACGGATGCGTTCTCTGTCAGCAGGTCTTCATAGGCATTTGCCAGTGCGGTGAGGGAATAGGCAGAAATGTCGAGCGCAAGCTTGAAGCCGTCGCGCGAAGTTTCGATGAAACGGCCCTGCAGGTCTTCACGGTTTGCAAAGCCGATGGAGTGGACGAGAATATCCACGCCGCCCCATTCCTTTTTGACATACTCTACACCGGCGGCGATTTCTTCGTCGCTGGTCACGTCACACTGGAAGATGAAGTCGCCGCCCAGCTCTTCGGAAATGGGTTCAACGCGCTTGTGCAGCGCGTCGCCGAGATAGTTGAAGGCAAGGCGCGCGCCCTGTGCCTTGAATTCCTTGGCTATGCCATATGCAATGCTCTTGTTGTTGGCCACACCGAAAATGAGGGCTCTTTTCCCTTCAAGCAGCATGTGTTTCTCCATTCATGTTTATAGTATCTGCGCTGCCGTGTGGCGCGCACGAGACGTTTATTGGCGGTCCAAGAGTAACACTAACAGGGAAGCGCCTTGCCCGTCAAAATGGAATATGCTTCCTCATACTTCTTTTTGGTTTCCGCGATCACGTTTTCCGGCAGGGCAGGCGGGGGAGGCGTCTTGTCCCAGGGCTGGGCAGAGAGCCAGTCGCGCAGGTACTGCTTGTCAAAGCTGGGCTGTCCCTTGCCGGGGGTGTAACCGGCCATGGGCCAGAAGCGGGAAGAATCGGGGGTGAGCACTTCGTCAATAAGGATGAGTTCACCATCAAGCATGCCGAATTCGAACTTGGTGTCGGCGATGATGATACCCTTGCTTTCCGCAAATTCGCGTCCCTGGCTGAAGATGGCGATGGATACGGCCTCAACCTTGCGGGCCAGCTCTTCGCCGATCATGCCGATGGCCTGCTCAACAGTGATGTTTTCATCATGCTCGCCGAGTTCCGCCTTGGTGGAAGGCGTGAAGAGCGGGGTGGCCAGCTTTTCGGATTCCTGCAGTCCCGCAGGCAGGGCATGGCCGCAGACGGAGCCGGTCTTGAGGTAGTCCTTCCAGCCGGAGCCGGTGATGTGGCCGCGCACAATACACTCGATGGGCAGGGGCTTTGCCTTGCGTACGAGCACGGAACGGCCTTCAAGGTCGGCTGCGTATTTGTGCAGCGGTTCGGGGAAATCCTTCACTTCGGAAGCGATGAGGTGGTTGGGCAGGATGTCCTTGAACATGTCCATCCAGAACAGGGTGATCTGGTTGAGCACCACGCCCTTGTAGGGAATGGGCTCGTTCATGATCACGTCAAAGGCAGACATGCGGTCCGTGGTGACCAGCAGCAGGGTGTCCTTGTCGATTTCGTAGATATCGCGAACCTTGCCGCGGGAAACAAGGGGATACTCGGTGATGTTGGTCTTGGTGACAACGTTCATGGTCTTCTCCTGAAAAGATTTATCGTGTGCGGGATTCCGCAGAGCGTGCGTGTGCTTCAAGTCCTTCAAGGCGGGCAAGGCGGGCTATCTTTGCCGCATTGGCCTGCGTGAAGGCAGCAGAAGCCGCGATGATGCTTGATTTTTTGGTAAACGTTTCCACGGAAAGGGCGGATGAAAAACGCGCCGTTCCGTTTGTGGGGAGCACATGGTTGGGGCCTGCAAAGTAATCCCCCACCGGTTCGGGCGAGTTGGCACCGAGGAATATGGCACCTGCATTACGCAGTTTGGGCATCATGGTCCACGGGTCTGCCACGATCACTTCAAGGTGTTCCGGCGCAATGATGTTGGACAGTTCCACAGCCTGGTCCATGGTGTCTGTGACGACAATGGCTCCCCAGTCAGCAAGGGCTTTGCGTGCGATATCGCAACGCGGCAGGGATGTTGTCTGTGTGACAAGCTCGGCCTTCACGGCCTCGGCCAGAGCTGCTGAGTCAGTGATGAGGACGGAAGAGGCAAGCGTGTCATGCTCTGCCTGCGACAGCATGTCTGCGGCCACCTGATCAGGGCGGGCTGTGCTGTCAGCCAGAATGAGGATTTCGCTCGGTCCGGCAATCATGTCTATGCCCACCTTGCCGATGAGCATGCGCTTGGCCGTGGCAACAAAGATGTTGCCGGGGCCGGCTATGACATCCACAGGGGCGATGCTTTCTGTGCCGTACGCAAGGGCGGCAATGGCCCACGCGCTGCCGCAGGCATATACTTCGTCAATGCCGAGTGCATGGGCTGCGGCAAGGATGTACGGATTGGGGCTGCCGTCTTCACGCGGAGGAGAGACCACGGCGATGGAAGGGACTCCGGCCACCTGCGCGGGAATCGCATTCATGAGCATGCTGGAGATGAGCGGGGTATTGCCGCCCTGTCCGCCGGGAACATACAGGCCAACACGGTCTACAGGGCGCACCATCTGGCCGAGCACTGTGCCGTCTTCAGCCGTGGTGAACCATGAATTTTGCTTCTGGCGTTCATGGAATGCGCGGATATTGGATGCCGCTTCCATGATTATGGCAAGGTCTTCAGCCGGTACCTGCTGAGATGCGTCTTGGAGCATGGCTTCAGGTACACGCAGCATGGCAGGGGCAAAAGAAGGACAGTCGAATTTCCGGGTATAGGCAATGAGGGCCGCGTCCCCGTCTTTCTGAACAGTGGCGAGAATTTCCTGCACCACAGGTTCTACGGAGTTGTTGGGATCATCCCGCCCGGAGAGCATGGCGCGTATGGGCGCGGCATCCTCGGGGGACTGATAGGAAAAGCTACGACAGGGCATTGCGGCTCCTTATGTTTCGCCTGACCGCTGCGCGCAGAGTGCCGTCCTTGGTGGTGGATGCGAGAAGACTCGCCTTACCGCAGAAGAAGGGCAAAGCGGCTGGGTGGCAGGCAGGTCGTGGGAACTGATCGGAACGCCCTTCTCTTATAGGAGGGAAGCGGAAAAGTCGAGTATGGAAGATGCGGCTGGTGTGGTGGGTGTTCTGGATGTGGGATCAGGCCTAAGTGTTGTGCTAGGAAGGGGCTGAAGGGGTGTGGGGTGACTTTGTCATTCCTGAACAAAGAGCAAAATATAAGCCGGGGACCGAAGTCCCCGGCTATCAATGCGTCAGGATCTGTCAAGTACTGGTGCGCAGTAAACCTTAGAAGGTGTACTGGAAGTAGAAGCCCAGCTTGTAGGCGTCTTCGTCGTACTTCTGGCTGCCGGTGAGGCCCCAGGTGTCTTCGTCGAGGTCCAGGTTGATGTAACCCATTTCTACGAAGAGAGCGAGGTTCTCATAGATGTCGTACTTGTGGTCGAAGTTGATTTCCCAAGCGCTGTCTTCGTCGGTCAGGAAGTAGCCGTCGCCGGAAGCGTCGCCTACGGGATCAATGCTAGCAACCTTGAGGATGTCAGCATCGTTGGTACCCTGTACGTACACAACGCGGATCTGGGAGGTCAGGTTGTCGATAACCTTGATGTCTTCGAGCAGCAGACCAGCGGCCCAGGTGCCTACGTTAGAAGTGCCGAGCACGTCGTAGGTGGCGAAGCCAACGGCAGCGCCGTCAAAGCCGAAGGAGGTGGGGCCGAAAGCACCGTCGATGAAAGGCATACGTTCGGAACCGTTGTCCAGATCGTCGTCTTCACCGGAAGCGTACCAAGCGATAACGCCGGGGGTAACCATGTCCATCTTGTAGGACAGCTTGCCGATAACGGTCCAACCGGAACGGTCCAGAGCGTCTTCGTCGCCGGTCTTAGCGTCGCCGGCGTCAACTGCGCCGTAAACTGCGTCCATGGAGAACACGATGGGGTCGAACATGTCGAGGCTGTAGCCCATGCCCAGCCAGTAAGCGCGGGCATTGTCATCAGCTTCAACGCCGGCTACGCCGGAGAGGGACTGGAAGTCAACGTCAGCAACGTCCTTGCCGATGGCGCTGTACACAGCGTAAGGAGTGAACTCCATGCCGTCCAGCTTGATGCCGCCGATCAGGCCGAACATATCCATTTCGTCCTGTGCGTTGGCGGTATCTTCGTTTTCACCAGCGGTGTCGTAGGGACGTGCCCAGAAACCGGTCAGGGAGAACATGTCGTTGAACTTGTAGGAAGCAACAACAGCGGCTACGTCGTTGTCCAGGATGGGGGAACCAGCAACAGCGCCGGGCAGGGCCAGGCCCTGGATACCCATGCGGATGTCGAGAGCGGTGTTCGGAACAGTCCAGTCGATGTAAGCACGACGGGTCTGAACGTTCACGCCGTCAGCGCCGATCTGGCCACCGGTGGTTCTACCAGCGGTGTTGGAGCCGCGGCCCCAGATGTTGTTGATTTCGAAGAATACAACACCGGAAAGGTTTTCGCTGGCAACCATGTCGATCTGGGTACGGAAACGCTGAGCTGCTACGAAATCGTCTTCGGAGTTGCCGTCAGCTTCGGAATCGTTGAAGTTGACGTTGTCGGTCCATTCGTAACCCATCTGGAAAGTGCCCTTTGCCTTGAAATCGGTAGCGGAGCTGGTGGCAACAGCGCCGAATACCATGGCAAGAGCGAGCATCAGAGTGATAACTCTTTTCATTTGTCTATTCCTTCTTTCTTTTGCTTTGGTCGTTCCTGACGCAAATGACCATAGTTAGTTAGGAGTCTTTTACTCCACCCTGCATGGCATGGCAAGAGAAAAGGTCAAATTTTTTAAACGGTACAAAAAATTATTCCTGACCAATTTTTTTCCTATAAGAATAAGTTAAATTAGTATGTTGTATGATTGTATAACTCTAGAGAGTTGGTTTGTGCAAAAAATTATACCAGAAATACCGGTTGGCGTGTCATTAAAATGACGCATCTGCGCGAGGTTTTCACCGCCTCCATTTGACGAGTTCGGGGGAACTTGGCAGAAAACGGGATATGGAATCACCTGCACTGCACTCAATACCGCTTACCCCCGGCGTCTACCTGTTCAAGGATGGGGATGGGCGCATTATATATGTTGGCAAGGCCAAGGTGCTGCGAAAGCGCCTTGCCTCCTATTTCCGTCCTGACAAGGCACTCACGCCAAAGACGCGTGCCATGGTCCGTATGGCGGTCAGTGTGGATACGCTTTCCACCACCTCGGAAAAAGAGGCCCTGCTGCTTGAAGCGAGCCTGATCAAGAAACACCGTCCCCGCTATAATATCGTCCTGCGCGATGATAAGCAGTACATACTCTTCAAGCTCAGCAAACGGCACGAATGGCCGCGATTGACCCTGACCCGCAAGGTCGTGCGTGATGGTTCCGCCTATTTCGGGCCGTATACCTCAGCACAGGCTGCCCGCGATACGTGGAAGGCCATTCAGCGTGTGTTTCTGCTGCGGCGTTGTTCCGACACGGCATTCAGGAACAGGGTGCGCCCCTGCCTCTATCATCATATGGGGCAGTGTCTTGGCCCTTGCTGTCTTCCTGTAGATAATGCGCAATACCGTGCCATGGTGGGAAAGGTGGAGCTGCTTTTGAACGGGCGTTCCACTGAGCTTCTCGAATTACTGCAGCAGCAGATGCTCGATGCCTCCGAGGCTTTGGAGTTCGAGAAGGCAGCAGAGCTGCGCGATCAGGTTGCTTCCATACGGCGCACCGTGGAAAAGCAGGCGGCAGTGCTCGGCACGGAACGGGATATGGACGTGCTCGGGGTGGCAGAAACTCCCAAGGGACTGGCCCTTGGCATTCTGTTTGTCCGTGGCGGCGTGCTGCTCGACGGGCGGAATTTTTTCTGGAATGGTCTTGGATTGGAGGAAGCACCGGAAATGGTCCTCAGCTTTCTGGGACAGTATTACGGGCCACAGAGCGTGGTGCCCCAGCGCATTGTCATTCCATGGGCTCTTGATGGTAGCACTGATGACGGGCATGGCGAGGTGGCGGTACTGTCAGATTCGGCAGCCTCTGCGGCAACTCCGTCTTCTTCCGGGGGAGAAGGTGTTGTATCCCCCGATGGGTCACACTCTGATACGCCTCTGGCTGAAACTAACTCCGGCCTCAATACTGACAGGCCTGACAGCTGTCCCGTTATGGAATCCGATCCGCTTTTCGCAGGGAGCTGTGCCGAAGACGATGATCCCCTAGCAGCACTGGCTGAAGCTCTTGGAGAACTACGTGGCGGGATTGTCCGCATAGGGCCGCCGAGGAATGAGGCGGAAAACCGCCTTGTCACCATGGCCCAGACCAATGCGGCTGAAGAGGCCCGTTCCTCAGCTTCCCGCAGTGTGGAAGACATACTTGCTGCAAAGCTGGGCATGGCAGAACCACCTCACCGAATTGAGGCTGTGGATGTGTCACATACCGGTGGCAAGGACACCCGGGTGGGCGTGGTTGTCTTCGAGGGTGGCAAGCCTGCCAAGGATCAGTACCGCACCTATGCCTTTGCGGATGAAGATGCAGGCGGCGATGACTACGGTGTGCTTGCTGCGTGGATGAAGCGCCGCATAGAGTCCGGCCCGCCATGGCCAGATCTGCTGCTTGTGGACGGCGGGCGGGGCCAGCTTGGCGCTGTCATGTCCGTGCTGGAAGAGCAGGGAAGCGCAGAGCTTTTTGCCGTGGCGTCCATTGCCAAGGCACGGGTGGAAGAAGGAACGCGCGCCGACAGGCGCAAGGGCGGCGTGGCGGATTCCATTTTTCTTCCGGGCAGGATGAACCCCGTTGGCATGAAGGCCGGTTCCCCTGAACTGCTGTTTCTGCAGCTTATCCGGGATTCCGTGCATGACTATTCCATCCGGCGGCACAGAAAGGCACGTGCAGGGACGGCTCTGGCCGGAGAACTGCAACGCATAGAGGGTATTGGTCCTTCTCTTGCCAAGGTTCTGTGGGAGCATTTTTCTTCGATTCGTGAAATGGCCGATGCCACGGAAGCGGAGCTTGCGACCTTGCCCGGAATTGGCTTGTCCAAAGCCAAACGTATCAGGTCGGGGCTTGCCGCCATGCGGACCAGAAAATGATGCGTGCCAGAAAATGGTGAGCCCCAGAAAACGGAGTGCCCCATTATCTGTCGTGTCCGGCGTATACGCTGCGGGTGTGCAGTTGTAGATACAGCTGTGGCGGAGAAGGGTGGGTGTGTCATAACCAGCCGCAGCACGTTCTGGGTTATGGAGTTACGTTCCGGTATGCAGTGATGCTTGTT
>JBKEAK010000101.1:0-2622 GCA_047972125.1 Halodesulfovibrio sp. | reverse complement strand
CCATGACTGCCGGCAGCGCGGATGCTCCCAACACATGGCAGCTGAACGGCCCTATGGAACATAGATCCGGAGACTATACCAATCCGCAGAATGACGTTGTGGCCAGTGGCGTTTCGCTGGTGAACCATACGCACATATGCCCGACCTGCGGCGAGACGGGGAAGCCTAAATGAGCCTGCGCACCACTCTGATTAATGAGCTCTTTTCCAACGGGCGCTGCCGCAACGGTGTGCTCAGCGTCTGCGAGGCCATTGCAGATGATGAGAATACCACCCTGCAGGCGGCAGGGCTGGACACCTTTTCCCGGCAGATGGATAGGGAGTACCGCTCCTTTTCCGGCGATGCCGCAGAGGTGGCCGGGCTGGTTGGCAGCAGCTCTAAGGCCGAACGCGTGGTGCAGCTTGCTCTGCGCAACCGGTATGCTGACGGGATAGGTCCGCAGGCATGGGCGCTATGGCAGGACACCGACCTGCGTAACGCGCTGAAGAACTGCATTGCCCGTGGCATAGCGGCAGAAAAGCCCGATGCGGCCATTGCCGACGATGTGACCGAAGTGCTGGCGGAGAACACCGAGCAGACAACGCCTCCGTCCCTTCCGTTGCCGGAAGTGCCCACGCGGACAACCGCAGAGATCCCCAAGTTTTCCGGCGGCAATGTGGGCAGCTTCGGGCCTGTGGGCTTCTCTGTCTCCCGCGAGACGGTGCACACCCTGCACGACCTTTCCCGCAAGCGCAGTGCCCGTTTTGCCGAACACGGCATCATGAACGCACCACCCAAGCTGCAGTTTCAGGGCATGGGGCTGTGGGAAGCCAGTTTTCGCATCCGGCTTACTTCCGCGCTCTGTGCCGATCCTGCAAAGCGCATTGCAACGCTTGTGGCAGTGCACGAATCCGGCAAGGCCTATCCGCTTGTCATCGGCGGGCGCAACCTCGGCACCTTTGTGCTGGTTGATATGGATATCGCCGAGCGGACGCACGGCCCCAAGGGGGTGCTCATGTCGGCTGATCTATCCCTCTCCCTGAAGGAGTATCGCTGATGTACCTCGTCGACATGCGCGAAACCACGCGCCAGATCATAGGAGCCACCGGCGTTACGGAGATTATCCAGAATGCCCGCAACATCCTTGGCACCACAAAGGGCACCGTGCCGCTCGACCGCACCTTCGGTGTGCGCCTGCGCTTTCTGGACAGGCCCCTGCCGGAGGCCATGGCAGAATACACCGGCGAGATCGTTGCCGAGCTGCAGGCACAGGAGCCCCGCCTGAAGGTGGAGTCTGTCACCTTTGCCGCAAAGCCGGACGATGCCGTTGACGGGCGGTTGTATCCCATTGTGACCATCAGCATTGAGGGAGCCTAGACCATGTCGCAGCCCATCCGATTTGTCGAAACCGATCCCGCCGCCATCGAGGCGCGGATGATTTCCACCTACGAGGCCATAACCGGCACCAAGCTCTACCCCGGTGCGCCGGAGCGGCTCTTTGTGGAGAGCGTTGCCATGGAACATGCCCTGCTGCGGCAGGAGCAGGACCACGCTGCCCGCATGAATCTGGTGCAGTATGCGGAAGGTGAGTTTCTCGAATGCCTCGGTGCCTTTGTGGATACCCATCGCCTGCCTCCGGAAGCAGCCGGGGTTACCCTGCGCTTTGCCGTGGATCCCGATGCCGGAGGCATTGTCATCCCCGCCGGAACACGCGCCACACCGGACGGCACATTGCTCTTTGCCACCGATGCCGATGCCGCCGTGCCTGCCGGTATCTCCTTCATGGATGTGGCCGCAACCTGCACGGTTACGGGAACTAAGGGCAATGGCTTTACGGCGGGCCAGATAGCCCGCTTGAGCGATCCGGTATCCGGCGTAACGGGCGTGAGCAACACAACCACCAGCATGGCCGGAGCGGATGCGGAGGATGATGAACATCTGCGCAGCCGCATCCTGCTGGCTCCGGGGCGTTTTTCCTCCGCCGGTCCTGCTGATGCCTACACCTATTGGGCCATGACCGCGCATAGAGACATCATCGATGTGGCGGTGCTCTCGCCTTCACCCTGCGAAATCGAGGTGTACCCGCTCGTGCGCGGAGGGCAACTGCCGCAAGCCGCCGTGCTGGAGCTGGTCGAGACCATTCTCACCGACAAGAAGCACCGACCCATGGGGGACCGTGTCACCGTGGCAGCGCCTGTGGAGCAGCCCTATGCCATCTCTGTTGTCTGGTATGCGGACGATCCAGTTACACAGGCGCAGACGAAAGAAGCCGTTACCAAGGCTGTTGACGCTTTCATCGCATGGCAGCGGGCCAAGCTGGGGCGGGATGTGAACCCTTCCGAACTGATCTACCGGCTGCGAGCCGCCGGAGCCAAGCGCGTGGAGCTCGCAAGCCCGGCCTTTGCCGTGGTGGCCGAGCATGCGCTTGCCGTGCCTGACGGTGCGCCCGTTATCACCTTCGGTGGGCTGGAGTCGGCATAATGGCAAAAGTCACCGACATACAACTTTCGCAACTGCTGCCGGATTCCATCGACAAGGATCCGGTCATGCTGGCCTGTGCCGAGGCTGCGGTCATGGAGTGCGCCCGCATCATTGCGGTCAGTCCCGTGCCTGCCGTTCTTTCCCGCGTGGGCGTGCTGGTGG
>JBKEAK010000100.1:0-28128 GCA_047972125.1 Halodesulfovibrio sp. | reverse complement strand
GCTGACACGCGCATACCAGTCGGCACGCTCAAGAACCTGAGAAAACCGTGCACTGTGGACAATGCTGTCTCTGGGAGAAGCGGACTCAGGGTCTTCTTCCAGATCCCGCTTGGTTGTCAGCGCCAGAGACATGCCCTTGTCGAGCGCATGAACAATACCCGCTTCCCAGGACGGATCAGTGGAACTGCCACCGTTTTCCTTAACCCTGTATGCCGGCCCCACTCTGAAATACACCTCGGAATCTTCGGCATATTCGTAGGTGGTCCCCATCAGCAGCTTGTATACATTCAGTGCCGAGGCATCATTATCCGGTTCATGGCGGGCGTAGCTGAGCTTGGTATCCAGACTCCAGCGGTCCGTCAGTTCATGATCCACATCCCCGAACACGGTATGGATAAGTTTGTCCGTGCTGTTGTCCGAAGAGTAGTCATACCGCTCATAGCGGTAACCGGATTTCACCCGCGTCCGTTTAAGCAGGTCCGTTTCAATGTAGGGAGAAACAACAAACCTGTTCTGGTCCGTCACACCGCTTGAATCGTTCTCCCCTTCTTCAAGATCTCCGCGGGTCGAGTCGGAATACACCTGCGTGTAAGCATCCGACACTTCAAGAAACATGAAATTCTCGAGCGCCTCAAGTTTCATCGAGGCATCAAGATTGCCGAGATTCTCACTTTTCTTCACGCCGTTGGCATATTCGCGAATTTCCAGAGCACCTTTGGCAGAAAACTCCAGTCTGGAAGCTTCATACTTGACCTCACCGCCGGGCGTAACGGACATGATGAAGTCATCCTTGCCATTCTTTTTCTCTTCCACATTGTCGGAGTATTCCACACCGGTACTCACCGTTGGGGTCATTGAAAAATCACCGGCCCAAACAGTGTAATTCCCCGACGCCATGAAGAAGAAAAGAAGAACAATACATATTGTAAGGTGTAATCGGCTCATATCTGGTCGCTTTCTTATACATTGACGGACAGCATTACCTGCATAAAATACATTAATGACTACCCGCTCTCAGACTTTTCCGCAACTCTCAATTATCGAGCCTGCCGCACCTCATTCGCTTCCCAACAACAATCTTGCAGCCCAGCTGCGCCTGCGGACCGGGGCAACAACTTCAACTTTCGCCTCTTCCCGCGAAACTGTGGCACGAACTAAAGAGTCTTGTGCCATTTCAAGCGCCTTTTCCGTCATTTCCCGCTGACGGGCCAGCTCCTCTTCCAGTCCTGCAATACGGTCCTGCAGAACGAGCACTGCATTAACATCCATTCTCGCCAGTTGTTTTTCCACGCCCTTCATCCGGGATTCCAGCTTCTTGAAGATGTTCATGAGCGTATTCGCGTTGGTACCGGCAGCCTTGCCCTGATCTCCCGCAGGCGAAGCCGCATCCTTGCGTACAGGGGGCGCGGGGGGCGTTTCCCCGGTTCCCCAAAACTGGCGCTCAAAATCCAGATCTTCAATGATCTCGCCAACAGTCTGCTCAGTGGCAACGGTGGTACCGTTACCAAAGGCATCCAACAGCACGTAATCCATCAGGATATTGACAAGGCGAGGAGTTCCCCGGGTTACTCTGTGAACCATGTCCAACGCATCGTCCGAAATATCCAGCGCGTTACGGTTGCCCGCCCGTTCAAAACGGCACAGAATGTATTCCTTGAGTTCCGGCTGCCCCACAAGAACAATCTGCAGCAGCTTACCCTGTTCCGTTTCCAGATTGGAAAGCAGGCGCACTTCTTCCAGCAGTTCACCGGACAGATTCTGAGCTTCATCGATGATCAGCACACACCGTTTTCTTTCTGCATATTGCTCGATAAGAAAATCGTTCAGCATACGGATCAAGGCAGTCTTGTCCCTGCCTGCCGGATCAAGCCCGAAATCTTCCACGATCATGCTCAGCAACTGGGTGGAATCAACCTTGGTGTTGAACACCTTGGCCAGCTTGATCCCGCCCAGATGATTCTTGATCAGCTCCCTGACCAGCGTGGTTTTCCCCGAGCCGACTTCCCCCGTCAGCAGGACAAAGCCCGTACCTTCGGAAATGCCATAGCGCAGGTATGTCAACGCCTTGGAATGCGTACGACTCAGATACAGAAACGCCGGGTTGGGCAGAAGCTCAAACGGCTTGGTGGAGAACCCGAAATGCTCGCAATACACAGGTATGCCTTGCCCTATCTCGCGTCAGAGTAATAACGGCCGTAGTATGGACCGTATTTTCTGAGCCAGCCATGGCTGGATGCCTGATTAAGCACCGTGCCGTAGATCGTGGTTTCCCGCAGGGCATCCACGGTTTCGCTCAGATCCTTCTGCGACGATGCACCTTCTCGGATAACCAGAACAACCCCGTCCACCATACGGCTCAACGACCGGGTTTCGGCGAAGGGAAGAACCGGCGGCGTATCAATAAGAATAAACCGGTCAGGATATCTGTGCTTTACCTCATTAATCAAGCTGGCCATACGGCTGGATGCAAGCAGCTCGCCCGGATTGGGAATGGCCTTGCCTGCGGGCATGAAGCTCAATTTTCCGATATCCGTCTTGAAGATCATGTTCGCGATATCCGTTCCGCCAAGCAGGTAGTCGGAAAGGCCATGCGTATTTTCCATGCACAGCAGATCGTGACAGGTGGGGCGTCGAAGGTCGGCATCGATCAGCAGCACAGTAAAGTCGTATTCCTGCGCAAGGCTGATGGCCAGATTCACGGAAGTGACACTTTTGCCTTCTCCCATGGATGAACTGGTGAGCATCAACGTATTGCGGAATCCCTTCTTCCGGCTGATGTTGACGATGCTTTCCTTGAGTTTGCGATATTCTTCGGCGGCATGACCCGCCGGATCGTTCAACGTAACCAGCATATGCTGGTGCTTGAGCCGCTCGGGAACGCCGACGTCGAAATAGGTAAACGTCTTGGATACGGAAGAAACAGAAGGAACTTCCGCCATCACGGCACCGACCGGACCAACATCCCGCCTGCGTTCTGCAGCCTTGCTCAACGCTTCCTCAATTCTGCTCATGGTAGTTATCCTTTTGTTCAGACGAGCTTGCGTATGGTTTCAATAGCGGTATCTACAAGGCCCACGTTCAACACTTCGAGCCCGAGAACAACCAATATAAGGGAGAAATACGCACCGGAAGTCAGATAGATAAACATGTCTCTGCGCTTCTTGGTGGCATCATCCGCCATGTTGCCGATAATGGGCACTTCCGCGAAAACGGGAATGCCCATCCGCTTTATACTTTCAGCCGATTTGATTGAAGGATTCAGCAAATCCTTGAGTATGATAAGCCCTATCCCGAGCCCTATCCCCAGCATGATGCTGGCAAGAATGATCAACGGCCGTTTGGGGCTGACATGCATTGAGGACGGAACGGCAGGATCAAGCACGCGGAAGTTCACGGACTTGTTCTGCAATTCCATTTCCTTGGAAACTTCGGATTGCCCGTAGCGGGAGACCAGTTTTTCGTAAATCAGGACTTCATTATCCCGCTTGCGCTGCAATTCCGCCAACTCCGTCCGCTTGGACGGAATCACCATCAGAATTTCCTTGTTCTCCGCCAGAGATGCCTCCAAAGAACGCTTCACGTTCTCAAGGGATTCCAGCTCCACCTTCACCTGCTGATATTCCGCCGTGGCATAGACAGCTCGGCGGTCAGATTCTCCCTCGGTTGCCAGCTTCTGGCGGGTTGCCTTCATCATGCTTTTAACCCGCACAACCTCGGGGTGGCTCTCGGTATACCGGGCCAACTGGGTGGACAACATTTCTTCCTGCGCCTTCAACTGGCGCTGCAACGGCGTGTTGCCCATGAGAATTCTCTTGTTCGCCTGCAGGCTGTTTATCTGTGCCTGCACCTGAGCAAGTTTATCCTCCATCTGGCCTATTTCATCGCGTAACGAAACCTCATCCTTGGAAAGGAACTTTCCTGAATCGGTTTTGAATTTATCAATGGCCGCTTCGGCATCATCAATGCGCTTCTTGAAAACCTCGATCTGGTCGGCAAGAAACTTGGTCGCTTCATACGATTCCTGCCGCTTGGATGATGTGTTGTCTTCTATGTAGAGACGGGCAAGGGTGTTTACCACGTCGGCAGCACGCCTTGGCTTCTTATCTCTGTAGGTTATGACGAACACACCTTTCTTTTCATCCATGGTGACATTGATAGTCTTTTGCAGCGTCCCGACAAGCGCCTCCAGACCGGAACTCTCCATGACGCCTGCATCCAGATCAAGCTCATTGATAACCTTGAGCAGCATGGTGCGGCTCAGCATGGTCACCCTGATGGCCTTGACCTTGTTGTCCATGGACGGAGTCACCGCAATACCCTTGACCAGATCGTTCACCACGTTCTGTTCGATGAATACAGTACTGCGAGCCTCGTATTGTTTAGGCAGCACATAGCTGACTATCACACCTATGGTCATCACCGTCAGGGCCACGATGGCAAAGAAGCCCTTGAACTCCAGAACGAGTGAAACGTAACGCCCGATATCAAGCGAAGATTCCTCGTTCTCCAAAGCAGGCCCGACTGTTTCCTGTCCATTCATGCTAGAAATAGCTCTCTTTCACGATAATGTAGTCGCCAGCCTGCAATGCCTGGTTCTGGGCAAGGTCGCCCTTGTTGACCAGATCCTTGGCCTTCACACTGATGAACTTCTTGCTGTCTCCGTCCTTACGCACGATGACCGTGGAGTTTTCATCAGCATACTTGGTAAAGCTGCCCGCCTCGAGAATGGCATCAAGTACGGTCAGCCCTTCCCTGCAAAAAATGGCCTTGGGGCTGTTCACCGCGCCTACGACAAACACGTTTATTTCCGTCTTCAGGGGAAGATACACGGTGTCACCGGCTTCCAGCTGAATATCCTTATCGAACTGCCCCTTGCTGAACAGATCATAAAAACCGGACATGACCTTGGTGCCCTTGCGGTACACATAGGCATTCTGCAGGTCGGCAGCCTGAAGCGAACCGAGCGAGGCAAGAAGCTGCAGCAGAGTTGTTCTGCTTTCCATGCTCACCACGCGGGATTCCACCCCGCCGCCCACGACAAAGACATTGCTGTTCCGGCTTTCCAGCAGGGAAACGTTGACAATGGGGTCTTTGATCAGTTTTTTGAACCCGTCAGCCAAAGCAGTGCGAAGCTGGTCGGGGGTGAGGCCCGCCGCAACAACGTCGTTAATACCGGGCAGAGATATCTTGCCATCCGGCCTTACTTTCACGTTTGAGGTCAAATCCTGCTCACCCCAGACGCTCACACCGATCATATCTCCTTCTCCGATCACATAATCGGCGGCCTGAGCGAAAACAGGAAGCAACAGGCACAGCATGACAAGCAACACTCTTTTCACGGCAACAACCTCCTTGCGCCCTAGCGCCCCATCTTGTTGATCACAACGCCAACCGTCTTGAAGATGATTAAGAAGTCAAACAATAAGGAATAGTTCTTGATGTAGTAGAGATCATACCGGAGCTTTTCCAGAGCGTCCTCCACCGATGCACCATAGGGGTAGCAAACCTGTGCCCAACCGGTAATGCCCGGCTTCACGAAATGACGCTCGGAGTAGTACGGCACCTTCTCCTTGAGCGTGCTGATGAACTCGGGGCGTTCAGGACGCGGCCCTACAATGCTCATATCACCCATAAGAACGTTGAACAACTGGGGAATTTCGTCGATTCGGGTCTTGCGCAAAAAGTGGCCGAGCCGGGTAATGCGCGGATCATTTTCCTGCGCCCACACAGCGCCGGACTGCTTTTCAGCATCGTGCCGCATAGTGCGGAACTTGAAGATGACGAATTCCTTGTCGCCCAGGCCGGTGCGAATCTGCCTGAACAGCACATCACCCGGCGATTCCAGCTTAATGGCAATGGCCACTATGGGCAGGAAGGGAGCAAACACCAGAAGACCGGCAAGCGACATTACTATGTCGAGCAGGCGCTTCACAAAACGCCGCATCCCGTTGATCCTGAACCCGTTGGCAAAAATGAACCAGCTGGGGGTGATCTTCTCAAGCATGAGCTTGCGGTTGACCAGTTCATAGAACTGCTGAGCATCCAGCACGGCTATACCACTCAGCTTGCAGTCCAGCATGTCCTGCAGAGGGAATGCGCCACGACGCTCTGCAAGGGAGACCACTACCTTGTCGGCTCTGGCTTCCTTGGCACGCTGAAAGATGTCGCGCGAGCCAACCCGCAGAGAACGCCCTCTTGCATCAAGCAGAGGCTTGCATTCGATGACATCACGAAGCTCGAAGCGCCCGTCGGAACCGGCGATAAGGGCACGCATTTCGTTGACAAGCTCGCCGTTCCCCACCAGCACCACGCGGCTCACCAGCCCCGGGATGTAACGCCAGTACTGAATGGCAAGCTGCCACAGAACCTTGACCATGCCGAAGAGGCACACAAGGATGGCGGCAACCTTTTCGAGCCCCGAAAACATACCGGCCGTTGCGTGGAGAATGAGCAGCAGGTTGATAACAATGACAACGCTCACGCCCGTACCGACAACACGGGAAGAGATGAACTCGCCGGTCAGACGCTGCAGTATCTGCACCACGCAGGAGGTGCACAGGATGATGGCGCCAAGCACCATGAGCTGTTTGCCGTCATGTTCGAACAACAATTGCGGGAATTGCGAATCCGGCATCATCAGGATGATGCAAAGGAACAACGCAACCACAAAGAACAAACTGTCTCTGAGTACTGTAGAAGCTGCAAATGTAGTCATATTCCCTCCCCGAAACATTCCTACAAGGAGTTAAGCAGGGTCTGAGCAAGCTCAGTCTGCTGTGAATCCGCATGCTTCAGGCATTCCTGCAACGTCGCACGGGCTTTCTCAGTCTGGCCGGTCGCATTGTACGCGAGGGCAAGATGATACAGCGTAGCGGCATTGTTTCCAGAAATGCCCACTGCCTTTTCAAGCACCTTAACCGCCTCTTCATGCTTTCCGTTCTTCATGAACGAATAGCCGAAGGTATCCAGAACTGCGGGACTCCAGGGAGCACGGGTGTAGGCTGTGTATGCGAGACGAAGAGATTCGGGAGCCTTACCCGGCATATCTGCATAGATCATGGCAAGATTGTTCAACGCAGGGACAAAGGCTTCGGTAATTTCCAGAGCCTTGGTGTAGCTATCAATGGCCTTGTCTCGCTTGCCCTGCGCCAGAAGCACATCACCCTTGGCGGTGTAGGCAATGACAAGCTTGGGGTCTTTCTTCAGGGCGGCATCAATATAGGCAATGGCCTTGTCATGATTGCCGAGGGAAGTATGCAAGCGACCCAGCGCCAGAAGCAGGGGCGGTTCCGGCCCTACCTTGGTCAGCCCTTCTTCCAGGGCGGCAATGGCCTGATCCGGCTCACCGGCTTCAAGATGCACACGGGACACTGCCTGATAACCTTCAGGATTCTTGGGAGAAAACTCACTGAACTGTTTTGCAACCCGCAGTGCGCCCTTGTAGTCGCCCATCATCATGCGGGTCTTGATTTCAAGGCCGACAGAAGAGTTCGCTTGTCTGGTTTCAATCTCCCGGCACATGGAGAGGGCTTCATCAAACCTCTTCAGGCGGAGCAACAGATCAGCCTTGAGCCCCAGAAGCGGTGGGGCAAAAGGAGTCTGGGCCAAACCAAGCTCGACAGTTTTCAGTGCTTCTTCCGTTTCACCACGCTTTGCCAGACTGGACGCGTAGCCTCGATACGCTACGGCGTTACCGGACTTCATGGCTTCCTGATAACTGGCGTCAGACTCGGCCTGCTTGCCCATGGCTTCATAAATGGCCGCCTTTTCAAGCAGGGCACGCAGAAAGCCTGGGCGCTTTACCAGCAGGGCATCATATTCCGCCAGAGCGGCAGCCGGATCATTCTCGGCAAGACGGATGGAAGCGAGAACGGAATAGGAAGCCGGATCGGAGTCATCCGCTGCCTTTGCCTTGTCCAGCAATTCGACGGCGGTCTTCCGGTCATTGTCCATGAGACGAATGCTCGCCAAAGAGTAATACAGCGGCGCATCGGTCTTCTTGCCGGAAATGCCCTCTTCCAGAATACGCACGGCACTGTCGCGCTTTCCGCTCCGTACATAGAAGGATGCAAGGATCAAACGGGGGCGGACAACATCAGGGGCGCTGTGCAGCGCTTCCTGAAAAGCCTCCTCGGTATTCTGCATATCGCCCTGAGCCAGATACAGCTGCCCCTTCTTGATGGAGGCGGAATAATCCTCGGGGCGGATTTCCGAAATCTTGTCCAGCTGCGTCAGCGCCTTACCGGTGTCGCCGGAAACAATGTAGGCATCACTGAGAATGGAGCGGGCAACAGCATTGTCCGGATTGATTTCAAGCAGCTTTTCCGCTTCGGCAATGCTCTCCTTGAGACGCCTTTGCTGCAGGTAGATAAGGCTTATCATCTCGCGGGCGCGTGTATCCTTGGGGGCACCGTCCGCAACAGCGCGAAGCTCGGTCAGGGCCGATTCGAGATCCTTTTCACCATAATGGCTGAGGCCGAGATAATAGTAGGTATCTATCTCGCGACGCTTGGTCAGCGCGGTCCGCAGATACCGGATGGAATCAATGAAGTTGCCGCGGAAGAACGCGGCCATTCCGCGAATCTTGGCTCCGTAGGGCTCTGCAGGAAACTTCTTTTCAAGGGTCTGGGCTATGACAAGTGCCTTGTCATACTCTTTCTCAGCAAGCAGTGACTTCGCCACCATGTACTGGGCAAAAGCTTCATCAGGATAATGCTCTGCGATAATGGCGTATGTCTTGCGCAGGCGGGCATCATTACCCTGTGCGGCGGCAACGGCAGCTTCAATAAACAAGGCCCCCTTGTTCGTGGGATCTTTTTCAAGCACCTGCGCCACGACCTTCTGAGCATCATCAAACCGCTTCTGCTCAACATACATCTTGGCAATGGCGATATTGGTCTTCGCCCGTCCTGGCTCTAACTGCAGAGCCTTATTGAGAGCCGCTTCCGCAGCATCATAATTCTTCCGTGCTGTTTCAATAATGCCAAGAGTTTCATACCCTTCAGCAGAATTTGGGGTTGCCTTGAGAAAAGCATCAAGGTTTTCGAGAGCGGGAGTAAGCCTGCCCAGTGCGGCATGCAGACGGGCAACATCAAGCAGAACCGACGTATCATACGGGTTCTGCTTCTGGTATTTTTCAAAAGTCTTTTCCGCCAATTCGAATTTGCCGGACATGAGATAGGCACGGCCCAGTCCAAGGCGCGCAGCCATCTGGCTCGGGTCTTTCTCGAGTACGTTTTTGAAAACGACTATGGCTCCCTGATAATTCTGACCTTCAAGATAGCGATTCCCTTCGGAAACCATCTCGTCGATATCACCACCAGTACAGGCTGCGATAACAAAAACAAGGCAGACACAAGTCGCCAGTCGCACGATTTTCCTTACAAAACCGATCACAGCAACGCTCCTTTATTGCGAATCAGCGCAATACAAGCTGAACGGATATATAGGATATACAAGCCCCCCGTAGGTGCTCTTCATAAGAGCCAGAACCATGCCAAGCACCTCAGCAAGAAACTTATCTCAATATTGCTAGTGGTTAAAAAAAGTCTAGAAAGTAACACCACAAAACGGGCTCAATCCCGTCCGATATTTCCGGACATTCCCCTGAATAATGCGGCTAAAGGAGTCCGATCAAACCGGACTCACACCGTGAAGCCGGTAATTCCGGACAGCTCAAAAAGTAAAATATCATTGTTTTTCAGCAAGATATAAATACACACAATATATGTAAGAAGAACACACACTTCTTGCATGCCCCCACAAGTCCTCTGCTGACGACAGGCCGCAGCCCGGATGCAGTACCTTCCGTTCCGGACTTCTGGCAGCTGGCCGGGGACATTCTTACGGCAACATTTCCCGCCTGTGCATCAAGGGTGGTTACAGACGCATGATACTGACCATAGCAAGACAGAACCTTTTCCACGACAAGCTCCGCCTTGTTGTCACGCTTACAGGCGTGGCGTTTGCCGTGCTGCTGGTTACCGTGCAGATTGGCCTGTTCATCGGCTTCACCACCACCATTTCCGCGGTCATCGACCATTCCGGCGCAGACATGTGGATTGCATCACGCGGGGTAAAGAATTTCGACATAGCGCAACCGCTCAAGGAACGCCTGATATACAAGGCCCTTGCTCTACCGCAGGTGGAAGAGGCCGGGCGTTTTCTCATTCGCTTTGCCGACTGGAAAAAACCGGACGGCGGGCAGGAGTCCGTTCAGCTCATCGGCTACGAAAAAGAAAAAGGGCTCGGCGGCCCGTGGGGGTTGGTAAAGGGAAACAAGGAGGCGTTGGCCATTGAAGGCGGCATGATCATGGACCAGCTTTACATGGACCAGCTCGGTATCAGGCAGCAGGGCCAATATGTGGAGATAAACAACCGCCGCGCAAAGATTGTCGGCTTCACTCGCGGAATACGTTCATTCACCACATCTCCATACATATTCGCCACCTTTGAAACTGCGCGCGAAATATGCCGCATGGAACCCGACGAGATGACCTACATCCTGCTGCGTCTCACCCCCGGCACATCGCAGGAACAGATGAAACGCCGATTGGCTGTGCTTTATCCCCAGCATGATGTCTTCACCACGGAAGAATTCCGCACCAAAACCCAGATGTACTGGATGTTCAACACCGGAGCGGGCACGGGCATGCTCATCGCCGCCTTTCTCGGACTGGTAGTCGGCACGGTGGTCGTTGCACAAACGCTGTACGCCACCACCATGGACCACCTGGGTGAGTTTGCCACCATAAAGGCCATGGGAGCCCCGGACAGCTTCATCTACCGCATCATACTCACCCAGGCACTCATCAGCGCATTTTTCGGATACGGGTTCGGCATGGGCATTTCCGCCATACTTGCTGATTTGAGTGAATACACGGCCATGCCCATTCTCATTCCGCAGGAGCTGGCGCTGGGCATGCTCGCGCTCACAACCATCATGTGTACGGTATCTTCCTGCATCTCGATCAACAAAGTGCTGCACATTGATCCGGCAGTGGTTTTCAGGGGGAGATAATGAGCCAGCAGCCACTCATCGCACTTCGTAACATCAATAAGATATATGGTCAGCCGCCTTCAGAGTTTCACGCGCTGAAGGACATATCCGTCTCCGCGCACGCGGGGGAAATGCTGCTTCTCATGGGGCCTTCCGGCAGCGGCAAGACCACGCTGCTTTCCATCATGGGGTGCATCCTTTCTCCCACATCCGGCCAGATAGCCGTTGCCGGAGAGGACGTGACCACGATGAACCGGCACCAGATGGCCCGCGTGCGGCTGAAGCATATTGGGTTCATATTTCAGGACTACAACCTTTTTCCCGCTCTGACGGTGCTGGACAACCTGCTCGTCACCCTGCGGCTGCAGGACATAACCGGCCGGAAAGCAAAGGACTCTGCGCTCGCAAGCCTGGATGCTGTGGGATTATCCGGAAAAACCGGACTCTACCCGGACACCCTGAGTGGCGGTCAGAAACAGCGCCTTGCCATTGCGCGTTCGCTGGTCAGCGAACCGGACATCATTTTGGCCGACGAGCCAACGGCCGCCCTTGATTCGGAAAACGGACAGAAAGTCATGGAACTGATGACAACCCTGTGCCGGACCCGCGGCAAGGCGGTGGTTATAGTTACCCATGACCAGCGCATAAAACGTTTCGCATCGCGGGTGGCACTTATTGAAGATGGTAGAATTAAGGAAGGGGCACAATGAGACTTGCATTTATTCTCCTTATCTTGCTGGTTCTGGCAGTAGCCGGAATCCATGCAGTGGCACCGGATATGCTGACCCGCTACCTCCCCACCGTTCATAATGCCACCCCGGCAATGGAAGCAGCCCCCCCCCTTGCCCCCGCCTCCGTATGGGTAGCAGGCGTAGGCAGGGTGGAACCTGTTTCGGAAGAGATTGATCTTGCCTTCGAAATCAGCGGTCTGATCGATTCCGTTGCCGTCAGCGAAGGGGATACTGTTCGCAAGGGACAAGTCGTTGCCGAACTGCAGTCTGCAGAATACCGCGCCAGACTTGAAACCGCTCAGGCGGAACTGGAGGCGTTGCAGGCGGAATATGACAGAACCCTTGCCGGTGCCCGCAAGGAAGAGAAATCCGAATCATGGCTCATAGTGCAACGCACCCGCGTCATAATGGACAATGCAAACACCGAAATGATGCGCAGGCAGGAACTGCTTGAGCAGACCCTTATAGCCCCGGAAGAAGTGGATCGCGCCATAACAGAATTCAAGGTTGCCAAGAGGGAACATGAAGAAGCCATGCAGCGCTACTTCATCACCCTGAACCAGTCCCGCAAGGAAGATATTCTCATGGCGGAAGCACGGCTCAAAGCCGGAAGAACCCGGCTTGCAGAGGCTGAAGCAAAACTGAGAACTACACAACTGAGGTCTCCGCTGGACGGAACTGTTCTGCGCCGCTACCGCCACCCCGGTGAAAATGTATCCATATTTTTCGCAAGTCCGGTTCTGCGGGTGGGTGATATCTCGCACCTCAACATCAGGGCAGAGATTGACGAAACCGACTTCAACAAAATTATCGTAGGCCAACGTGCCTTTGCCACATGCGATGCTTTCGGCAACAGAAAAATCAGTGCCACAGTGCTGCGCATAACGCCGATGATGGGGAAGAAACATCTGCTTACGGAATCCCCCACGGAACGGATGGACTCCAAGGTCATTGAGGTAATCCTTGCGCTCGACTCTCCGGCAGGACTGGTCAGCGGCCTCATTGTGGACGTCTTCATCAATACTGCTTCCTCGTCCACCGGGGAGCTTAAATCCACTATTCACAACTGATTCGCTTCCAGTCAGGAGACTGCCCGCATGCATACCCCTACTCTCGCTCGCGTGCTGCCTTTCGCCGCATTCATGCTTTTTATCGCCCTACCGGAAACCTTGGGATTTTTCAGTGAACCCCTCGTTCCTGCCCCTGAAACCATGCAGTACTTCTACCCGCTGCAAATCGGCATTCCCCTGCTGCTCATGCTCGTATTCAGAAAACAGTATGTCGAACTTTCCCTGCCCGAACTGGGTAGATTCGCCCATACAATACCCGCCATAGCGACCGGCATTGTCGTCTATATACTATGGATACACATGGACTGGGTCTTGTTCTCCAACACTCCCTCTCCGGGATTCCGTCCCCACCTGTTCGAAAACCCGTCAACCCGTATCACCATGACAGCCATCCGGGTGCTTGGTGCAGCTATCGTGGTTCCGCTTTTCGAAGAGCTGTTCTGGCGTTCATTCCTTACCCGCTACCTCGCAGGGCGCGACTTCATGGCCGTGCCACAGGGAACCTTCACAGTCTTCAGCTTTGCCGCAACCGCACTGCTTTTCGGCCTTGAACACACCTACCTCATTGCCGGTATCATGGCCGGTATTGCTTACAACTTGCTCTATCGGCAGACTCGCAGCACAACCCAATGCGTTCTGTCCCATGCCGTGACCAACGGCCTGCTCTGCTTGCATGTGCTCACAACGGAAGAGTGGCACTATTGGTAGTGTAAATCCTCTCCGAAAAACTCGTCGGCATACTTTACAAATACCCTCACGCCCCACTCAGCACGACAAAAAAACTCTTTAATACAAGTATATTATAACGTGGCACGACCTTTGCTTACAAGAGTGAAACTTCGTTAAAAAAACTTCTAAAGCTAAGGACAAAACCATGAAAAGATTTTTCTCAATCGTAGCAGCGGCCATTTTATCATTGGCCCTGACCGCACCGGCCTTCGCTGACAAGATTACGGACTGGACTTTCGACCTCAGCAATGTGATCACCGGTTACGACTCCGATGACAACCCCATCTACGGCCCGACCTACACCGGGGTTGATTCCCTTATTGTTGCCGGTACCGCCAACATTCATCAGGAACTCGGTGACGACTTCATGCTGTCCAATGGCGACGACTTCACTGTTGCAGCCTATCTGGGCACCGTGAAGATAGACTTCGGCGGCGGTGTTCTCTCCAATATTGCTGATGGAAACGGTGAATTCTTCTTCTATGGCACCGACCTGGGTGGCAGTGTGTACGGCGTAGAATCCACCGGTAGCCCCGACACCGGCTTCTACGGTGCTGCGAAGTTCATGTACCAGTACACCTCCGGCACGATCGGCCTCTACTATGGCGACAAGGACAACATCGGTAGCAGCACGCTGCTGAACACCCTTGAGATCGACAATAGCGATAGCACTCCTACCCTTGCCAACCAAGGCGGGCAGTACCTGAGCGGTGACCTGGACCTTATTACCCATTTCACTGACACTGGAGTCAACAGCGTCTTCTTCACTGAAATTCTTGGCAACATCGTTCAGTACTACTTCGACTCCCTGTCCACTCAGGTTCAGTTGATCTTTGACCTGCAGAACAACCTCTCCATTGCAGAGGGGACAATCCACGAAACTTTGGACGGAGAAGGCAACGTAACCGGCTTTGACGCCGTAGCATACAGCGGCGGCAACGTATCTCTGGCAGTTACCCCCGAGCCCTCTACCTTCCTGATCTTCGGTCTCGGCCTGCTCGGCCTGCTCGGATTCCGCAGAAAGCTGGCCAAGTAAGTTTCCCTTAGTTTGACGAGGTTTAATGGGGGAGCGGTGAATAACCGCTCCCCTTTACCGTTTGTAAGAAAAACCGACAGACAATGCCGATACTCCGAACACCCTGCCAGAGTGGCAAGTTCTCCCTTCTGACCTCTTAGAAGTAAATTCTGATCCTCTCATCACGCTCTTCTGCGCGAAACTCCTTTTGTACTCCCCTCTTCATGTCAGCAGCACGGCCCGCTTGTCCGTAGAAAACCCACATGTTCCGCACCGCATATGCAGCACTATGGGCATTTCTGTAAGCATCCCCGACAAACAGCATCCCCAGACAGAGATAAAAGCCCCACAATATCAAGTAACATACTGTTATTATGCAGCTGTCACACTTTATGCATAGACATAACAAACCTTAACTTTGGGGCACACTATGAAAAACCTGATCGCACTCTTTATCGCAATATCCTTCATGTTCTCAGCGTCTCTGGCTCAGGCCGAAGTTGTTTCCTTCGGCGACACCGTCAAGTACTGGGATGGATTCAGAAACTACACCAAAGATGACAAGCTTGATGTCATTGGCAACCCGGACATCACAGGTGGCAACTTCATTTTCAGCGGCCATGTGCTGACCGGCATTTCCCTCAACTACACCACCACCGACAAGTTGCTCATCCCCGGCGACTGGTTCTTTGACGTGGATCAGGACAACAACTGGGATTACGTTCTGCACAACAACATCCCCAGTTACAAGGAAGTGGGTCCTTACGATTCTTCAAATTCCTACTCCCTGTATTCCGTTGATTTCGACTTTGCCATAGACTCCCCCCTCGCCAGCTGGCGCAAATCAAGCCCTTATGATGAATCTTTCGCAGGGTGGTACGGTTATCGTGAGGACCATCCGGTACAGGCCAATGTTGACAACAGCAAATACGACTTCACCCTGCTGCAGACCATCAGCTTCACCGGCTGGGAATACACCGGCACCGGCCCCTACACCTCCACGTGGTCCGGCTTCGGGATTGATCTCACCGAGTTCCTCGGCCAAGAGTTCACTTACGGATTCGCCATGACCTGCGCCAACGACGTACTCTTCGGCTCAGCCCCGATTCCCTCTCCCGAACCTTCCACTTGGATACTGTTCGGCAGCGGCCTCGGCATGCTGATGCTGGCAAGAAGAAAGAGAAACGATAACACCAAGTAGTACTTGATAGTTCAACATTACCAAACAGCCTGTAACGGGGTGGATAGCAATCCGACCGTTACAGGCTTTCTCTATTCCCTCCGCAGAATCACCCAGTTGAAGCATGATATTTCTAGACATTGTTTTGAATCATCTTTTCACAACAAAATTTGCAATAACGATTCTTCAACCGTTTCGGGCAACAACACCAACACTACACAGGCTGGACACAGTTTTTTGATTCAGGTATCATTCCAACCTGATCATCACTCTACTTCTGCCCTGTCTGGGGAGTCATCGCGGCGAAGAGATGGAGTGAATTAGCGGGAGAAAAGAGAAGGGGGGGGACATGAGTTCCATTCTCACCATTGACGACAGTATTGTTCTGTGCATGTCGATGGAGGCGAGTCTCAAAGGGTTGGGGCACGACAGCAGTTATGCGACCTCCATCAATAAAGCATTATCATATGTCGAACGAGATCAGCCGGATATCATTTTCCTTGATGTAAACCTGCAGGAAGGTAGCGGGATCAATTATATCCCCAAAATCCTGTCGGTTTCTCCGGATTCCAACATCGTCATGCTGTCCGGTGAAAGCGACAGCGACGTCATTTCCGTTGCCTTTGCTGCCGGAGCAAAAGACTATCTGCTCAAGCCTGTCACGCACACCCGCCTTGAGCAGGTTGTCAGGCAGCTTATCCGGCAACGGGAATCAGAACCCGGTGCCCTGTCCATTGCCAGAGAAGAAATTGTCGGCACCAGCCCCACGCTGATCACCAGCCTCAAAAAGCTGGCACTGGCATGCAAGGCCAGAGGCAACGTGCTGATAACCGGCGAAACCGGCACCGGCAAAGAGCTTTTTGCCCGAGCCCTGCACAACAACAGCGACAGGGCCGGCAACCGCTATATAGTGGTGGATTGCACCAACCTGCCCAGTTCGCTTGCTGAAAGCCTGCTTTTTGGTCACGACAAGGGATCATTCACCGGCGCCGACCAGAAAAAGAAAGGGCTCTTCCACCTTGCGGACGGTGGCACCCTCTTTCTGGATGAAATTGGCGACCTTGATCTGAACACGCAGAAATCGCTTCTTCGTGTATTGCAGGAAAAGAAATTTCGCCCTCTGAGTTCCAGTGAGGAAGTCTACAGCGATTTCAGACTCGTTGCGGCCACCAACTGCGATCTCAAGGAAATGGTGAAGAAGGGCACCTTCCGGCAGGATCTGTACTACCGTGTGCAGGCCTTCACCATTGAGTTGCCCCCCTTGCGCGAACGCAATGGCGACATAGAACAGCTTGCCAAGCACTATGTGGATGCCATCTGCCGGGAGCAGCATATGAATCCCAAGGAAATGGACAGGGATTTCCTTGAAACGCTTGAAAAACACAACTGGCCCGGCAACGTGCGGGAGTTGGTCAATGTTCTTCAGGTGGCCATCCACAAGGCCCTGTACGACAACAGACTCAACTATTACCACCTGCCGCAGGAAATGCGTCTCAACCGGGCCATGCAGGATGCCGAAGAACGAAGCATCCCGCATGAAGAACCCCAGCAGGCTCTCAATCTGGAAGACATCTTTGTCACCAGTTGTACGCCGGGGCAATTTCCGGACATGAAATGCGTCAGGCAGGAGGCCATAAACTCTATCGAGCAGCAGTACCTGAGAAAACTGGTGGATGCCAGCTGTGCATCCGTGGCAATGGCCTGCCAGCTTTCTGGGCTCTCACGAGCGCGGCTCTATGAACTCCTTCAAAAACATAACCTGTCTCTGCGCAGCAGCTAGCTGAATCGTAACGACAGGCCGCAGGACACACGAGAATGAAGCAACAAGGGTACAATCAGCGCATCCAATTGGGGGTGGACAGACAGCTGAACGAAAACGAACCGTTCACGCGTCTGGTCAACCGGATGTGGCCTGATATATCTCCCGATGCTCCGGATGACGAACGCCGCAAGGATGCTCGCCACTCCACGGTCATACCGTGCATCATCAGAATATCGCGCAAGGGCAACGAAATTCTTGTCCTTAACGGCGTGATACGCAACATCTCCACAAGCGGGATGCTGCTGGAACTCAGGGACAAAGGGCACCTGCATACCGCCATGTTCCGTGAGATCGAAGCATTTCAGGTTTCACTGATCCTCAGTGACAACACAGTCACCTGCGTTGAGTGCTTCCCCCGACATATCGAAGACCACGAGCAATTGGCCATTGGTGTTCAGGTGGGCAACGAAGACCCGCAATGCGAGAACACCCGATTTCTGATGTAAAAAATAAAAAAAGACGCCTCCCAACCGGGAGGCGTCTTTTTTTTACCTTCACTCATCTTCCTCTCAGTGGGTGGTCTGGCAGGCTCCGTCCATGCAACTCATTATCCTGTTGCGCTCAGAAGCCAGAGCCATGGAATGCGCCTTGGCTGCATTATCATAAATATCAATAGGTTCCTTGCACCCCCCATACTGCGTACAGCAAATACCAAAGGCGACAACATCTGCAAGTGTCGGCTTGATCTTTCTGAACTCCCTCATCACCAGCGTTTCCAATCTACGAGAAAGAGCCTGTGCTCCTGCATCATCGGTGTTGGCCAGTAACAGCGTATAGGTGTTTGCGTCGACCCGCGAAAAGACATCCGTCTCTCGTATGGTTCCGGCAACGGTTTCGCAGAACACTCTGTGCACATACTCTGCGCTTCTGCCCAGCTCCTCTGCAAGGTGCCCGACATTCAGAAGCGAGAAAGTGACCAGAGCAAGAGGGGCTTCTGCCCGCTTGCTGCGGGAAAATTCCGTATCCAGCGCCCTGAAGAAATAGCGTTTGTTGTATACGTTGGTAACAGGATCAACCAGAAGCAACTTCTGCATCTGAATCTGCATGTACGCCAGTGCGCCGACACAGCCGCCCACATACAAGCAGGAATAGACAAAATATGGCCAGAGCGTGCCGCCGCTGGCTTGCGGAGTGGCAAACAGATACACCCCTATCCACCCCAGAGGATACACCACACCACACAGGGAGAGGGCCATGTTTTCCTTTAAAAAAACCTGTAAATGCTTTGCTAGCGGCATCATGGGCACCTCCCGACACGGGGTTAATCATCCATTAGAGACGTAACCAGCTCACCTGTCCGTTTGTTGGTGAACATTCTGGCATCCGCAATCCTCAGCAGCTCATTGCCGCCAACGGCATCGTCAGGATACATTGCCACACCAACCGATCCCATCACGGTAATCTTCATCCCTTCAATCAGGTAGGGCGCGGAGACTATCTGCTGCATTTTGACCGCAATACTCAGAGCAGCCTCATAGTCCTCCACTTCGGGCAGAAGAAAGATGAACTCATCTCCCCCGAACCGGGCTACCGTGTCGGATTCTCTTACATTGGCATTCAAACGCCCCCCTACCTGCCGCAGCAATTCATCGCCCAGCAGGTGGCCCAGGCTGTCATTTACCTTCTTGAATCCGTCCAGATCGATCATCATCACTGCAAACTTCAAACCACCTCGTTTGCAGCGTCTGACTTCCTGTTCCAGCCGCTCTTCAAACAACTGCCTGTTGGGCAACTGGGTGAGCCGGTCATAATAGGCAAGCCGCAGAATGGCAGCTTCGGCATTCCGCTGCGAGGTCACATCATGGATAGTAAGAACATACCCGGCAAGATGGGTAATGTTGGACACTCTGTTCACGCGGCATTGCAGATAGCGCTTCACACCACCCTCAACACGCCACGAGGCGATGACGCGTTCCGCACCGTCACGCGTTCCGCTCAGAGCATTCTTGAACTCGTCCCGTGAGATATTGCAGGCATCTGTTACAGACCAGACAGGGCTTCCCAGACACAGGGGTTTCTGGTCCGGCAGCAGGCTTTGTGCTGCTGAATTGAAGTACATGACACTCAAGAACTCATCCGTACCGATAATGGCGTTCTTGAAGGAACTGCTCAGCAGGCTTTCCAGATACTCGGCCTGCTGTGCACGGCTTGCACCTCTGGTAGGCGGTATACCGCAGTGCCCGTCACCACCTGACCGCGAGGACAAATCCGGCAGCGCATCCTGCCGCCAGAGCAATCCCGGAATATCCCCATCCTCACCAACAACCGCCATGCATTGCGAACCAGTGGCAAGAAAACGCGCGCAGGCGTTTTCCATGGAATCATCAGTCCCGATCATATCCAGAGGCAGTGCCACATCTCCGAGCCGGGTGCTCCAGATGTCGCACCCCTTGTCGATAAGCGAGCTGATATCCCTGTCGGTAAGCAATCCGACAGGGTGAGAATTCTGTGCCGTAACCAGAACCACCCGCTTCTGCGTTTCAAAAAGACTCTTGTGCGCGTGGTACACGGTTTCCCACAGTCCGAGCAGAATATGGCGCGTGGGGTCCACTCTCTCACCCACCCTGCCCGCCACTTCACCGGCCACTGACAGCAGAAGCTCATACGCAGTCACAAATCCGAAAGGCACCCCCTGCTCCTCAATGACGTACACCTGATCAGTTCTGAGAGCTTCCAGCGAGACATGGTCGCCTATTCGCCAGCTTCCTTCCACCCGCACCACTGAAGCACAATTGTCAGGAAGAACCGCATCCCGTCCCGTCTGCAGGCAGTCTATCAGCTCCCCCGCTCCCACGGCGACCAACTCTCCGTCGCCACGGTTCAGAGGCAAAAAGAATGTCCCGCACGAACGCAAGGCAGCGGCAATCTGCTCAGGGCGGTCGTCAATGCTCAACCCCGGAAGACTTCTCAACGGACTCTCCGCAAAAGTGCGTGTGCCAGCCATCGTTCCTCCCTTCCCGCTGTGAAACATTATTGGCACAAATATAGCAAAGCAACAAAGCAAAAACAAGAAGCGGCGTTACAATTTGGGATGAGGAGCTATACATGATAAGTTCCATCTCTTGGAGAGCACCACAGATGAGTGATTCAATTAGAGTGTGCTTTGACCTATCGTCAGATGAATTCCAAGCGCTTCAATTTTATGCACAAAACAAAGGACAAACCTCTGAGTCGTTTGTTCGTCATATTATCAGAGAACGCTTGGAAGCATACCTCAAATCTGCTGCAACTCCCGGTGCGGACAGAAGAAAGGAACCGCGCATAGAAGTGTCAATACCTGCCGTTTCACTTGTAAACTTTCCCGACAACACATCGCGCAGCTATCCTGTCACAATACGCGATATATCCAAAGGAGGATTAAAAATATCATTCGCTGAAGTGGAAAACTCTTTGTATCAAAAACTGAGAAACGCCACAGACTTCGAGATTGTGTTCACTGTTCCGAAGACAGTCACCACGGTGGCTTTTTCCTGTAAAGTATGTCGCATAAGCTATGACAACAGTGTGCTCTTTGCAGGCAGGTTTGACTGCGAATGTGCCAATGGTGTCAGGGTGCTCGACAACCTGTTTAACTGACGAGGGTTTTGGATGGGTACGGACATTGAACGACGCAGGACCATACGTATCCGGCGATCTTCGCTGGCCAATAATAACCTTATGGATATTGACCGGCCGAGCATAAAGATAGCCGAAGACAAGGATGACTATTCTGAAGCTTTCAGAATAGTGTATGACGCCTACGCGGAACTCGGTTATACATCCCAGCATCACACTGGAATGTATTACAATATCTTCAGCATGTTGCCCACAACATGCGTTTTTGTTTTCAAGCAATACCTCAAACCAATATCCACGCTTACACAGGTTCTGGACAGCGACCTCTTCGGGCTGCCCATGGACAAGCTGTATAAGAAGGAAGTGGATGAACTGCGCAATCAAGGCAGAAAAATCGCTGAAATCGGCGCACTTGCCACCAGCAAAGAAAGCCGTTGGAACAACCTGCTCATGTTCCTTGGCAAGGCCTACTTCCAGTATGCCAAGCTCATAGGCATTAACGACATTCTGATTACGGTTAACCCCAAGCACGTGGAATTCTACAAAGCCATATTCCTCTTCGAACCTTTTGCGGAAGAACGCCACCACCCTTCCGTAGGAGCCCCCGCAGTCGCCCTGCGCATCAATTACGACCAATTCTGGGAACGCCTTGAGTATACGTTCAGAGATCATGAATTCGAGACTGACCTGTACACGTTCTTCAGCAAGATACATAATTCGGGCATTGATGCCAGCATGCGGTTCAACCTTGAGCGAAACATCCCCATTCCTGAAGAAGCTGCAAACTATTACTTCATGAACCGGCCGGAGATGTTACAATCACTGAACCCTGCCCAGATTGCCTATCTGAGGCAGTATTACAAAGACGCGATCTGCTATTCGCACTGAAAGGATTCCGAATAGGCAGGCTCTGCTTCACCATATTCTCACGCGCGTAAGGCTCACTGTCATACGGGAGCAAAGCGGTCGCCCCCGCCACCTTCCCGATTGGAGAAGCAATGAATAACGACTCGTACAAGGACATTGCATCCGGATACGGATTCAACGACCGATTCGCCTATGCTGTGGAAGCCTTCTCCCGCAGCATAGGTTTTCTTGATGCTGCCGACCTGGAAAGACTAAGCCGCGCACGCGTTGCCGTGCCGGGACTCGGCGGTGTCGGCAGCGCCCATGTGGCCACGCTGGCCCGCCTTGGCATAGGTGCCTTTCACCTTGCGGACATGGACATATACAACCCCGTGAACATGAACAGGCAGCACGGGGCCCGCGTAAATACGTGGGGGTGCAGCAAGCTGGACACCGTGGCGCAGGATGTGACCGCCATCAACCCCTTTGTGGAACTGGAGCTGTTCCCCAACGGGCTGACGGCAAGCAATCTCGACGCCTTTCTGCAAGGTGTGGACGTGGTTATCGACGGGCTTGATTTCTTTGTCTTTGACATGCGCCGCAAGCTGTTCAACAGAGCCAGAGAACTCAACATTCCCGTCATTACGGCCGGTCCGCTGGGGTTCAGCTCCGCCCTGCTCGTGTTTACTTCCAAAGGCATGACCTTTGACGAGTATTTCGACGTGCATGACGAGCTGCCCATGGAAAAGAAGTATCTTCACTTCGCCCTCGGGCTTGCCCCGGCAGCCCTGCATGCGGGCTATATGGACAGCACAGCCGTCGACTTCCAGATGCGCAAAGGGCCCTCGCTCATCGTGGGCTGCCAGATGAGCGCCGCACTTGCAGCAACGGAAGCCGCACGTCTTATCCTGAACAGGAAGGGCTTGCGCGCTGCTCCCTACTACCTGCAGATGGACCCCTACCTCAAACGTATCAAAAAAGGAAAACTGCGCAGGGGGAACCGCTCCCCGGTGCAACGGCTGAAGGCTTGGGCTTTTGAAAAGTTCATACTGGCCAAGTCGGGCAGAACCGGGTGCCAGCCTCTTTCCGCTCCCTCAGCCGACTTCATCAGCCCGCTGGACCATGACATCTCCCGCATTCAGTATCTGCTGAGCGCAGGCATTCAGGCCCCTTCCGGCGACAACGTGCAGCCGTGGCGCTTTGCCGTGCAGGGTGACGAGATACGTCTGGCCTCGGATTTTCAGGCCGACACCTCGTTCTTCAACACCCACCAGCTCGCCACGGTAATATCAACCGGGGCCGCAGCCGAAAACATCCGCATTGCCGCCAACGCGTGCGGCATGCATTGCGATGTCCGCGTTGAGCCGGAAGCCTCCACCGGGCATATGGCCACGCTCTCCTTCACCCCTGCGCCGGACGCGCATGAAAATGTGCTCGCCGATTCGCTCTGGCGCAGACACACCAACCGCAAGCCGTTCTCTTCCAAACGGGTGCCCGCGGGCATCTGGCATTATCTGGAAGATACCGCAGACCAGCTCGGCGACGTGCAACTGGAGTGGATAAACACCCCGCATGATCTATCGCGCCTTTCTGCCGCCATCTATCAGGCAGACCGCATCCGCACGGAGCGGCGGGATTTGCATGAACACTTCATGAAGATGGTACGGTTCACGGACGAAGAAACCCTCGCCACGCGGGACGGGCTTCCCCTGCTCAATCTCGAGGCAGGGCTTGCCGGAAACCTCTTCCTCAAAGCCACCAAAACGTGGAAAGCCGCCAACATCGCCAACATGCTGGGTATAGGGCGTATCGTGCCACTGGTCTCATCGCTCGGCATCCGGCAATCCGGCGGGGTGGGCGTGCTCAGCGTGCCCACTGTGGAACTTGCGGACTTCTTCAGGGGTGGCATGGCGCTCGAAAGAATATGGCTTGCCGCCACACACCTGAACATGCGCTTCCAGCCCATGACGGCGATAACGCTGTTCCAATTGCGGGCCATGTTCAACGAAATGGAGCAGTTCACCCCGAAGCATCGGGACCTGCTTGCCAAGGCATCTGAAACGCTTTCCTTCCTGTTCCCGGCAACTGCCTCACGTGCACCAGTCATGCTGTTCCGTCTCGGATTCGGCCCCTCAATCCGCTACGGCACCTTCCGCAGGGACTATTCCAGCTTCATACGCTGATCGTGAGTGCGTTAAGGCATACAGGAACGCATTCCCCAACACAAACGGGCTGCCCGCTTTCAAAGCACGGCAGCCCGTTTCGTTTTCCTTGGCAATCAACACGATGGACTAATCAGCAGGTGATAGATACAACAAAGGCCATATTCTGTGCCAAGGAGCCTGCTTTGACCAACCACTCATCAGAACCGACCAACTGCCTGTTCTGCGAACGTGCCACCACCATAATTCCTGTAGCCGAACAAGGAACCTGCATCGCCTTTCCAGACAAGTATCCGGTAACGGAAGGCCACCTGCTCATCATTCCGAAGCGGCATGCGCCGGACTACTTCTCTCTCACGGCAGAGGAAAAGAAGGATGCAGATGCTCTGCTGCACCGTCTCAAAGAAGATATCCAGCAGAAAGACCCTTCCGTCACGGGCTTCAACATCGGCATAAACAACGGCTATGACGCCGGACAGACGGTGTTCCACTGCCACATCCACCTGATACCGAGGCGCAAGGGGGACTGCGAGAATCCCCGTGGCGGGGTGCGCGGGGTCATTCCCGGCAAACGGGCGTATTAGCGCGGCGGCATTCAGGCGCGACCAAGCCGACTGGCGACGCAGCCCTCGTCTACCCCAAAGGCATACCCCCCGGTGCACCCTGTACAGTCAGGCAAACCGGGCGCAGCCCATCCATCAGCCCCCGCTCTCCAGCATGTAAAAAGCCCCGCCAGCAATTGACGGGGCTTTGTTTGTGCACGGGCCGGGATGCGCTACTTCATTGTCGCCAGATGGCAACAGGCACGCCTGCCGGGAGCGATCTCCACGTCTTCGGGGCGTTCCTGCCTGCAGATATCCATCACCTGCGGACAACGCGGATGGAAATGACAGCCGGACGGCGGGTCCAGCGGCGAGGGAATTTCCCCTGCCAGCGGCGTGAAGTCCACTCCCCTGCGGTCAAGCCTTGGCACCTCGTTCAGCAGCGCCTTGGTATAGGGATGGAACGGCGCATCAAAAAGCGCATCCACAGGGGCCACTTCCACAATGCGGCCAAGGTACATGACGGCGATACGGTCCGAGATATGCTCCACTACGCCAAGGTCATGACTGATGAACACACAAGTCAGGTTCAGTTCACGGCGCAGTTCCATGAAGAGGTTCAGAATCTGCGCCTGAATGGAAACATCCAACGCTGCAACAGACTCGTCGCACACCAGACACTCCGGCTGCACGGCCATGGCACGGGCAATGCCTATGCGTTGACGCTGCCCGCCCGAGAACTGGTGGGGATACCGGTTCTTGTAGCTGGGGTCGAGCCCGCAACGCAGCATCACCTCGTTCAGGTATCCGTCAAGCTCGCCTGCCGTGGTCAGGCCGTGAAACAGGGGGGCTTCGCCAATGATCTTGCGTACGCGCATGCGCGGGTTCAGCGATGCAAACGGGTCCTGAAAGATCATCTGCACGTTCACGGCATATTCCTTGGCGTCCCTGCCCTTCAGCAGGTCCACGTCGGTGCCCTTGTAATAGATACTGCCGCCGCTGCGGGGCAGAATGCCGCACAGCATACGCCCCAAGGTGGATTTGCCGCAGCCGGATTCGCCCACAAGGCCGAGCACCTCACCCGGCATAACGGCAAGGTTCACCGCATCCACGGCCTGCACCCGCTCTTCACGCAGTTTGGAACCCAGCGAACGGGCTATGCGGCCGGCAAAATCCAGCTTCTTCGTGAAGACACGGCTTACATTCTCGCAGCGGAGATAGGGAATATTCGATTCACTCATGGTCTGTCTGTCCTGCGAGTTTGTCACTTGTTGGGATGGAAGCAGCGCACGCGGCGGCCTGCGGCAATGTCCGTCATTTCCGGTTCCTGCAGGCAGGCATCCGTTGCCTTGGGGCACCGCATACGGAAGGCGCACCCTTCCGGCAGATTGATGAGAGACGGTGTCATGCCCGGAATCTGATACAGCGGCTCGCCACGGTGGTTCCTGCTGGGCACGGAGCCCACAAGCCCTTCGGTATAGGGATGCAGCGGGGCATCCAGCACTTCCGTCACCTTTCCTTCTTCAATGATGCGTCCGGCGTACATGACGGCAACCCGGTGCGCCAATCCCGCGATGACGGTCAGATCATGGGTGATCCATATCAGCGCCATGCCGGTCTTGCGGCAAAGCTGCTGCATCTCGGCAAGAATCTGGCTCTGAATGGTCACATCCAGCGCGGTGGTGGGTTCGTCGGCAATGATCAGGTCGGGACGGTTGAGCAGGCCCGTTGCAATGGCCACACGCTGGCGCATGCCGCCCGAGAACTGGTGCGGATACGCCTTGATGCGCTCTTCCGGGGAAGGAATGCCCACCATGGCCAGCGCTTCCACGGCACGCCTGTGCGCCTCTTCCCGCGATACCTTCTCATGCGCGCGCACGGCTTCCACCATCTGGGTGTCTATCCGCAGCACGGGGTTCAGCGTCATCATGGGGTCCTGAAAGATCATGGAGACTTCTGAACCGCGAAATTTCTGCCATTCGCGAGGAGACTGATCCAGCAGCTCCCTGCCCTTGAACAGAATGCTGCCGCTCACGGTTCTGCCGGGGGGATCAACCAACCCCATGATGGAAAAACCCGTTACGGACTTACCACTGCCGGATTCACCCACAATGCCGACGACCTCGCCCTTGTCCACGGTAAGCGAAATACCGTTCACAGCCTTGGCCACACCCGCACGGGTGAAGAAATGGGTATGGAGATCCTTGATTTCGAGAAGCGGTGTACTCATTTCTTCAACCTCGGGTTCAGAACGTCACGCAACCGGTCACCGACCAGATTGATGCTCACGATGAGAATGAGCAGTGCCACACCGGGGTAGAAGCTGATCCAGTAATACCCGCTCTGCATATACTTGAAGCCGTTTGAGATAAGCAGGCCGAGAGATGGCTGCGTAATGGGCATGCCAAGACCGAGGAAGGAAAGCGTGGCTTCCAGCGCAATGGCCCCGGCCACCTTGACCGTGGAAATGACAATGAGTTCCGGCATGCAGTTGGGCAGCACGTGCCCGAACATGATGCGCCGCTGTGGCAGCGCAAGACACTTGGCCGCCTCAACATATTCCTTGCTGCGCTCCACGATCACGTTGCTTCGTATGGCGCGGGCGTAATAGGCCCACTGTACAATGACCAGCGAGAGGATAATCTTGTCCACCCCCTTGCCCAGAATGGCCAGCAGGATAAGCGCCACAAGAATGGCCGGAAAACTGAGCTGCAGGTCAACCGCGCGCATGATGAAGGAATCGGTCTTGCCGCCCACATAGGCAGACCACAGGCCGATTGCTGCCCCCATAACCAGCGCGATGAGCGTGCTGACCACGCCCACGCCAAGACTGATGCGCAGCCCGTAAAGGATGGCGCTGTACATGTCGCGGCCCTGCGTATCCGTTCCCAGCATGTAGGTTATGGAGCCGTCGAAAGAGGATTCTCCGGGCTTGAGCTTGCCGTCCATGATGTCTATGGTCATCAGGTCATACGGATTCTGCGGGGCGATGTATGGAGCGGCAAGTGCCACGATGATGATGGCGACGAGCACGATAAGGCCCAGCGCCGCCACCCGGCTTTCAAAATATTCCTTCACCGCCAGCAGAAAGAGGGATTCTTCCTTCACTATACCTGCCGGGGTTGCTGTATTGGTAGTCGTCATATGGTCTTCCTGTGCGGAACTATCGGACCGGGACCAGCCGGCCGCGGGGGTCGAGAATCGAATCCCGAATGTCCACACCAAGGTTGAGGATGATGAACATGGTCACGGTAATGAGCAGATAGGCCTCGATGCTGGGACGGTCGCGCACTCCGAGGGAGTCTCTGACCAGCTTGCCCATGCCGGGCCATGCAAAAATGGTTTCCGTCACCACCGCAAAGGCAATGAGGTTACCAAGCTCCATGCCCAGCACGGTCACCACGGGAATCATGATGTTCTTCATGACATGCAGCCCGATGATGCGCGTATTGCTCAGCCCCTTGGCACGGGCGAACT
>JBKEAK010000099.1:0-22359 GCA_047972125.1 Halodesulfovibrio sp. | reverse complement strand
TGGGCACACAGGGATTCAATGAGCCGCAGGGTGAAGCTTTCCGCCAGCAGCTGCAGGCGCAGAAATTCGACCCCGTGCCCCCCACCGACACCCCGGTGGTCGGCATGGACGGCCAGCTCACGGACAAGGCCATAAAGTCTTACAAGAACCCCCGCCCGGAAGATAAGGGTCCGTCCTTCGCCAAAGTGATCGACTTCCTCATGACGGACAAGAAGTAACCAAGGCATACCAGCCGGAGAGATATCATGAACGCCGTACCCATTCACTTCAGACTGCAACACACGGAAGCCGCCGCTTCCTTCGCCAAACTGGTGAAGGACGACATGCGGTTTTCTGCCGTGCTGCCCGGTTCTGCCGGGGCTGACAAGCCCGCAGGTCTGATCGTTGTCGAGGTCGGCGGTATGCAGGATGTTGCAGTTGTCGCAGTTCTGGCGGCCAACCCTTCCGTGCACGAAATTTTCGTTATCGGCCCCGCCCAGAATGCCGACCTCATTCTCGCCTGCATGCGCGCGGGCGCGACCGAATATCTGCCCCTGCCGCTCAAGGTGGGCGAATTCCGTGCGGCCCTCGACAGATTTGCCACCCGCAACACCCGCTCCGCTTCCGAGCGCGGCATTGCCCAGACGCAGCCCGGCCGCCTCGGCCGCATCATCCACATTCTCGGCGGCAAGCAGGGAACCGGCGTAACCACCCTTGCGGTCAACCTCGGCGTGGAAGCCACCCTGCTCGACGACACCCGCCCCGCAGCGCTGGTGGATATGCGCCAGCCGCAGGGTGAAGTGCCTCTTTTCCTCGACGTGCACTACACCCACACATGGGCCGCAGCCACGCACAACGCCCATAGGCTGGACGACGCCTTCATGCAGAGCCTCATGGTCCGCCACGCCTCCGGTCTGGACATTCTAGCCGCCCCCGACCGTTCCGAAGACACGGGCGCTGCCGCCCCTCAGGCCGTGGCCACCATGCTTTCCATTCTGCGCACGCTCTATTCCACGGTGTTCGTGGATGGCAGCCCCTTCGTGGACGAAATTTCCCTCGCCGCCATGCGCGAAGCCGATACCGTGCTGCTGGTTTCAGAACTTTCCCTTCCCTGCCTCGCCAACACCCGCCGCCTGCTGGAAACTCTGGACAGCGTAGACCCGGAAGTGGCCGACAAGGTGCAGCTCGTGATCAACCGCTACACCCCCAAGGCGGGCGTGAGCATCGGCGAAGCTGAAGAACTGCTGGGCCGCCCCGTTGTGTGGAAGGTGGACGACGATTATCTCGCCGCCGTCAATTCCATCAATCAGGGCACCCCGCTGCGTGATGTGGCCCCCAAGTCTCCCCTGACCCGCAATATCGCCAAGCTGGCCGCCACATTCGGACGCCCTGTCGCCGCGAAGAACCAGAAGTCGCAGGCCGGTCTTCTGGGCAAGCTGTTCCGCACCTCCCGTGCCGAATCCGGTGCCGAGGGCGAAGAAACACCCATGCATGTGCTGCAAGGGGCAGGAGGATAAGCCATGTCACTGTTAGCCAGACTCAACCGCACCACCCGCAAGACCCCGGCCCCTGCCGCTTCCGGCTTTGCTGACGAGCATGCCTCTGCTCCCGTGCAGGCTCCGCGTCCCGCGCAGGCAATGCAGCGCCCTGTTGCCCAGCCCGTTCACCCAGTCCACCCAGTCCAACCAGTCCAACCCGTTCAACCCCTTCAGCCGACCCGCCATGCCCAGACCGGCCACCATGCCGAACTGGACATGCACGAACTGGTGCTGGATGATTTTACACCCGAGACCGCTGGAACCCGAAACCTTGCCGAGCCTGCCCCCCGTTCTTCTGAAATGCTTGCTACTCCGGCCGTTGCCGAAGAATCGCTTCTGTCCAACGCAGCCGATACCACCGGCATGTTCCAGCAGCCCGAACAGACTGCGCTGCAGACCGGACAGGACGTGCAGCAGCCCGGCAACCTGCCCCCCCTCTTCATGGTGGAACCTGAATCTCCCGCCGTGCAGGTGGCATCCCGTCTGGCTGAAATCAAGCAGCGTGAAGCCGCCCGCCCTGTGGAAAGCACCCCCGTGCGCCCAGCCAAGGCAGAACCCGTCCGCAACACCGCCCCTGCTGATATTGACGAAGAATCTCACGACGAAGGCTATTACCTGATCAAGGCCCAGATTCACGAACGCCTGATCGAAATGCTCGACCTTACCGCCGTGGATGCCCTGCCTCCGGCCAAGCTGCGCGAGGAAATAAGCCGCCTCGTGGAAAAGCTGCTGCGCGAGGAATTTCGTCAGGCTCCCCTGAACGGCAAGGAACGCCGGGGCATAGTGAAGGAAATTCAGGACGAGGTGCTCGGTCTCGGCCCGCTGGAACCGCTGCTGCAGGACCCCACCGTCTCCGATATTCTGGTGAACAACTACCGCATGATCTACGTGGAACGCCACGGCAAGCTGCAGCAGGTGCGCACCCGTTTCAAGGACGACGTTCACCTGCGCAAGATCATCGACCGCATCGTAGCCGTTGTGGGCCGCCGCGTGGACGAAGCATCACCCATGGTGGATGCCCGCCTCATGGACGGTTCGCGCGTGAACGCCATCATTCCCCCGCTGGCACTGGATGGCCCCAGCCTGTCCATTCGACGTTTTTCAAAAGACCCGCTGGAACTGACGGACCTCATCAACTACAAGGCGCTCACTCCCGAAATAGGCAAGGTGCTGGAAGGTATTGTCAAAGCACGCCTCAACGTCATCGTTTCCGGCGGCACCGGCTCCGGCAAAACCACCATGCTGAACTGCCTTTCCCGCTTCGTGCCGCATGACGAACGCATCGTCACCATTGAGGACGCAGCGGAACTGCAGCTCAAGCAGGACCATGTGGTGCGACTTGAAACCCGCCCCGCAAACATTGAAGGCTCCGGCGAAGTAAACGCGCGCGATCTGGTCAAGAACTGCCTGCGTATGCGGCCCGACCGCATTATCGTGGGCGAAGTGCGTTCCAGCGAAGTGCTGGACATGCTGCAGGCCATGAACACGGGCCACGACGGTTCCCTCACCACCATCCACGCCAACAACCCGCGCGACTGCCTGATGCGTCTGGAAACCATGGTGGCCATGTCCGGCCTGAATATCGCCAGCGCATCGCTCAAGCGCTACATCGCCTCGGCCGTGGACGTGATCATTCAGGTGAACCGCCTTTCTGACGGCTCGCGCAAGCTCGTGAGCCTGCAGGAAGTGACGGGCATGGAAGGCGACGCCATAACCATGCAGGAAATTTTCTGTTTCAAGCAGACCGGTCTGGATGAAAACCGCAAGGTTATCGGCCAGTTCATCTGCTCCGGCATCAGGCCCAAGTTCTCTGACCGTCTGCTCGCGCAGAGCATTGAACTTGATCCCGACCTGTTCGACCCCACCCTCCGTTCCGGTCAGTAGGCCCCTGAGCATTACGGGAGACGCATATGGGAAGCATAGCCATCATATCCGGCATAGCCATCCTCGGTATCTTTGTTCTGTATATCGGAATGATGAACCTGCTCTTCGCCCGCAAACGCTCGCAGAAGGAACAGGTTCGCCGCCGCATGGACCGCCTGCGCGCCGCCATGGAAAAGGCCGACGAAATCAGCATCGAACGTCACCACAGCATGTCATCCGTGCCGTGGCTGCACCGCTTCCTCTCTGCACAGGAATGGTCGCGCAGATGGGATTCCGTTCGCGAACAGGCACAGGTGGATGTAAACATCGGCACGCTGGTGCTTATCGGCGGCGTGGGTGCAGTGGGCATGTGGTTCATCATGCAGCTGGTAACGGACCAGACCCTGCTCAAGCCCATTCCTTCGCTGCTGTTCGCATACGCTCCCTTCGGCTGGCTGCAGCGTCGCAAGGCTAAGCGCATGGCCCTGTTCCATCGCCAGCTTTCAGACGCCCTTGATCTCATCGCACGCGCTCTCAAGGCTGGCCACGCCTTCACGCAGGGCCTGCGCATGGTGGCCGAAGAAATGCCCGACCCCATCGGCCCGGAATTTTCCAAGACCCTTGATGAAGTGAACTTCGGCATCTCCATGGACGTTGCGCTCGCCAACCTCATCAACCGCGTGGACTGCCCAGACCTCAAGTTCTTCGTCGTCTCCGTGAACATTCAGCGCGAAACGGGCGGCAACCTTTCGGAAATCGTGGGCAACATCGCCCGGCTGGTGCGCGAACGCTTCAAGTTCAATGGCCGAGTGCGCACCCTTGCCGCAGAAGGCAAGCTCACCGCCTACGTGCTCTTTGCCCTGCCGTTTGCCGTGGGCATAGTCATCAACTTCATCAACTCGGAATACATGAGCCTGCTCTACACCACGCCGGAGGGCAAATTCATGCTCACCAACGCGCTCATTCAGATGGGCCTCGGCGCAGTGTTCCTGAAAAAGCTCATCACCATCAAGGTCTAGGAGGCGCATATGGACATGCAGACATACGCACCGTTCATAGCCGCAGGGCTTGCATCCGCCGCCATCATGCTGTTCGTTTCCGCCATCATGCGGGCAACGGCAGACAGGGGCCGCGTGCGCAAGATGCAGCAGCGCATTGCCAATAACCCGCAGGAAGCACAGGCAGCCCCACACGGGATGTTCGGCAACGTGGTTGCCAAGGCCGCAGCCAGTGCCGACCGCATAGGCGAGCGCCTCTCCCCCACCAAGAAGGAAGAGCTGGAAGAAGCCAACCTTTCCATGGTCCGCGCCGGTCTCAAAAACCCCGCACGCGCCAACCGCATTTTCTGGGGTGTGAAGGGCGGGCTCATGCTCATCGGCCTGCTGGGCGCCTCGTTCGTGTGCTTTGTGCTGCGGCTGCCCGTTCCTCCGGGACTCATGGCCCTCATGTTCATTCTGCCGATGGTGCTGGGCATGTATATCCCCAACATCTGGCTGCAGATGCGCATATCTGCCCGCCGCACCGCCATTACCAATTCGCTTCCCGATGCGCTCGACCTGCTGGTGGTATGCGTGGAATCCGGCATGGGCCTTGACCAGGCACTGAGCCGCATAGCCCGTGAAATGGCCGCCACCAACCCCGAACTTGCGGGCGAACTGAATACGGTCATCCTCGAACTGCGTGCAGGCAAGACCCGCACGGACGCCCTCAAGAACCTTGCCCGCCGCGTGGGCATAGACGACATGAACAGCCTCGTCACCCTTATCGTGCAGGCTGACACATTCGGCACCAGCATCGCCACCACCTTGCGCGTCTACTCGGACCACATGCGCACCACGCGCTATCAGAGGGCCGAAGAAATAGCCGCCAAGCTCCCGGTAAAGATGCTCTTTCCGCTCATTTTCTTCATTCTGCCCGCCCTGTTCGTAACCATTATGGGTCCTGCGGGAATCCAGCTCATGCGCGTGTTCGCAAAAATGTAGGCACCCGCCCAAGTAAGCAATTCAGGAGGTATTAACCATGAAGCGCACCACCACATCTTTCGCCGCCACCATCATGCTTGCCGCACTGCTGGGCGGTTGCATGGGTTCCAATCAGGAAACGGGCCCCTCCATGTCGCTCATGGAACGCTACCACAGCGGGCAGTCCCTCATGGGGAACGACCGCAACCTGACTGCCGAACCGGAACAGCAGAATCTGACCAAGGATCAGGCCGATGCGCGCGAAAGCTTCATGCGCGGCCTTGCCTACGCCAATCAGGGCAGGGAGGAGCTGGCACTTGAGCAGTATTCCCGTGCGGCCATGCAGGACCCCACCCTCATGCAGGCACGCTACCAGCGCGGCCTTCTGCTGCTGGAAAAGCAGCTGCCCGCACCGGCTCTTGAAGAGTTCAAGGCCGTCATGCAGCTCAGCCCCGATTTTGCCCCCGGCTATGCTTCCGCAGGGCGCGTGTACTTTCTGAACGGGCTCTATCCCGAAGCGGAAAAGCTCTTTGACAAGGCGCTGCAGATAGACCCCGAACTGCTGGACGCCTACGACCATCTGGGTGCCATTCACAACTACAACAAGCAATACGAAAAGGCGCTGGGCACCTTCCAGAAGGCGCTCATGATAAACCCCAATGCCTCGTATCTCTACAACAACCTCGGGCTTGCCTATTCCATGCTCGGCCGCGATGCCGACGCAGTGGAATCCTTCCGCAAGGCCGTGATGCAGGGGGCGCCCTCTCCCAAGGCATACAACAACATGGGTCTTGCCCTGTGCCGCCTCGGCAAGTACCGCGAAGGGCTGGAAGCCTTCCGCGCTGCCAGCGGCGAGGCTGCGGGCTGGACCAACCTCGGCTACTTCTTCGTCCTCGACGGGCAGTACACCCGCGCCATCAAGAGCTTTGAAAAGGCCATAGAGCTGGAGCCCACCTATTACGAACGCGCCGCGGAGAACCTGAAGCGCGCCCGTCTGGCCGCCCAGTTTGCGGATAATTCCGAAGCATCGCAGGCACGCCCCTACTCGCAGGACGACCTGTTTGCCCCGCGTCCGCCCACGGTGCCCTCTTCCACGTTCCCGCTGATGCCGCCCCAAATCGTCCCGACGTCCGTTCCAACATCAGGTCCAACATCAGGTAATGTCTCCGGTGCTGTTTCCGGCGCATCCAGCAGCTCAGTCTCCTCCGTACAGGAACAGAACCTCACGGAACCGGGCATGGTTCAGCTTGCCCCGCCGGTTCGCAGACCTGCAGCCTCCACCGCCGCTGCTCAGGCTCCCGTGAAGGACAACGGTGAAAAGGCTGCCTCTTCCGCCACCAGCAATGCCGGTGCCACCTATGCCCTGCATGTCAGCTCCTTCCGCACCCGCGCGGCTGCCGAGGCTGATGCAGCCAAGCTGCATGCGCGCAACCTGAACACCCGCGTGGTTACCGTGCACATTCCCGGCAAGGGCGAGTGGTTCCGCGTGCTGGTGAATTCCTTTGCCTCCGCGCAGGAAGCCCGCAATGCCCTTGTCGCGCTGCAGGCCACCCATACGGATTTTGCCGATACCCGCGTGGTGAATGCCAGCTCCTTCACCGGCACCGCGCAGGATGCCGCCCCCGTAGCGCAGCCCGTTGCTGCCCCTGCTGCCCTTGCTGCCCTTGCTGCCCTTGCTGCACAGACACCGGCCGTTCCCTCTGAGGCAGCCGACACAGCGTCAGCCGACAACACTGCCGCCGCTGCAGCCGGTTCCGGCGACAACCAGATACAAGCCGTGGCCCACGCTCCCGCCCCCAGTGGCAGCATGGACTCCATGCGCGTCCCCACGGCCCTCATGCTTCAGCCTTAAAGGAGATGCCCCATGAAACGATTCCGCAGCTCTGAAAACGGCATGGCCGCAGTGGAAATAGCCCTGCTTCTGCCCGTGCTGGCCATGATTCTCTACGTGCTGGTGGAAGGGGCCAACACCCTGCACGACTATTCAACCATTTCGGAAGCAAGCCGCTCTGCCGCACGGCAGGTGGTTGTTTCCGGTGATACGTCCATTGCCCCGTCCGTCGTCAAAGCCGTGGTCACGGAACTGCCCGTGGACGCACTCACCACCACGGCAGTGCTGGGCGACGGCGGCAAGTCCGTAACGGTGGAGGTCAAATACGCCTACCGCTCTCTGTTCAGTGTGAGCCCGCAGGCGGGTGATTCTTCGCCCTCCCTCTACACCCTTACGGCACGGACAACCATGCCAATCCCCTAAGTGAGGAGTTCAGCCATGAAAGGATTGCACACCATTCTGCGGCGGTTCTGCCGCGACGAACACGGGGGAACGGCGGCCATCATAGCGGTACTCATTCCGGTCATTCTCGGAGTGTCTGCCCTGGCTCTTGATTCGGCCCTGCTGTACACCTCGCACTCGCGCCTTCAGGCAGCCACGGACGCTGCGGCTCTCGCAGGCAGCCTTGAACTGCCCTACGACCCCGACATGACGCTGGGCAAAGTCGCTCTGGCCGCCACGGAGTATCTGAACCGCAACTATGCCGAAGCGCAGGTTGATTCCGTCGCCCCCGGCCCGCTTTCCCGTTCGGTACAGGTTAACGCCAAGGTAACTGTGCCTCTGCTGCTCATGCCCATACTCGGCATCAGCGACAAGACCATCAAGGCAACGGCAACGGCTGGCTTCAACAAGCTTGAGGTGGTTTTCGTCATCGACAACTCCGGCTCCATGAAGGGCACGCCCATAAATGAAACCAACGCAGCCGCGAGCAAGCTGGTCAACCTGATCATGCCCGACGGCCTGAAGACCTCCGTGAAAGCCGGTCTTGTTCCCTTCCGCGGCAAGGTGCACATCCCCTCGGGTGTGGACGGTCTGGCAGACGGCTGCCGCAATGCGGACGGCACGCTCAGCCCCGACCTGAACGCGGAATATTACAAGACCCAGTACCGTTATCCCACCGGGTCCAGACTGCGGGTGGACATGGATACCTGCGATGTCATTCCCCGCACGCAGGGCCTTACGGACGACAAGAGCGTCATCCTTAGCGCCATATCCAAGCAGGACGGCATTGGCAGCGGTTCCGGCACGATCATATCCGAAGGTCTGAAGTGGGGCCGCCAGGTGCTGACCAAGGAAGCACCATATACGGAAGCATCGGATGATCCGGAAATGCGCAAGATCATCATCCTGCTCACCGACGGTGATACCGAAGACGGCAAGTGCGGCGGCAGCTATGCCACCAGCTACACCCCCAACAACTACTGGACCAATGCCTTCTACGGCATGCTGGACATGAACTCCCACTGCGAAAACAGCGGCAAGCTCAACCAGTATTCGCTTGATGAGGCTGCGGCAGCCAAGGCGGCAGGAATAGAAATATTCACCATCCGCTTCGGCGTGTCGGACAGTGTGGACGTGGCCCTCATGAAGACCATGGCATCCTCTTCACCCGGCACCACGGACCATTACTTCGACGCCCCGTCTGCCTATGACATAGACGATGTGTTCATGCGCATCGGACGTCAGCTCGGCTGGCGGCTTCTCAACTGATCGGAGGTAGCGTCATGATAGCAAAGCATCAAACCGACACCACGCATATCCTCAATCCGCTGCATCAGGCCAGAAGGCTGCTGCGCGGCGACAGAGGCATAAGCACACTGGAATTTGCCCTGGCCCTTCCCATTCTGCTGATGTTCGTCTTCGGAATCATCGAAATGGGCTACATGTTCTTCACCTCGGCCTCCATGGACAAGGCCGCGCAGGCAGGGGCACGAGTTGCCGTTACCGGCGTGGGGGCGGATGACGGAACCCGCATGGCCCTCATCGAAAACAAGGTGATGACCGCGCTGGCAACCTTTGCCGACAAGGGCACCATTTCCATGGAGGTAAACAGCTTCCATCAGTATTCCCCCGAAAGCGTCACCAGCGGTGCCGGGGGTCCCTGCGACATAGTGGAAGTGAACGTGAACTATGAATACGCCCCCATCACCCCCATTGTCGGCTCCCTCATGGGTTCTTCCATCAAGGTGCATGGCACGGACAGAATGGTGAACGAGCCCTGGCGGGTTTGCGAGTAACACTATAGCCGGTTGTACCCGAAGGCTGGAATTGCTATGATGCATCAGGCACATGATCCCTGCGACATTATCCCACGTCAAACGGGTACGCAGACCGGTTTTCCCGCGCCGTTCCACCTTGCAGCTGCAACGGAACAGGCGAACAGGGAACTGCGTTGCGTCCCCAAGGAACACCCCATGGGAACCCGCTTCAGCCTTCTTGTGGTATCCGACGCCGAAGAACTTGCGCGTTCGCTTTCCTCCCTGCTCTCCGGGGCGGGGTACGACCCTGCCTATACGCTTGTCGATTCACCCGTTGAACTGAGCCGCGCTCTGGCCGAAGAGCCGTGGGATGTGGTGGTTACCGCCGCCGACTGCCCCGGCCTGCCGTGGGAAGATGTGCTCGCCCTTGCCCGCTCCGTGCGCGAAACCATGTCTGTGGTGCTCATTGTTCCCGATGCAGCCCCCGGTCTTGCGCGCGAGGCCATAGCAGCCGGGGTGGACGACGTGCTCGCCCCCGAAGACTGGCGCACGGCCGCCGCGTTTTCCCGCATTCTGCGCGAAGGCGTGCGCCGCAAGGAACTCGCCCGCCTGTGGGACAAGCTGCGCAGTGAAGAACGCAAATACCGCGGCATGATCGACAACTCCGTGCTCGGCATCTTCCAGTGCCGTCCGTGGGGCGAGATTATCAATGCCAACCCCTCGTTCGCCCGCATCTTCGGCTTTGCCAACCCTGCCATCATGCTGCGCGAATATGCGCTCAACAAGACTCGGCTCGATATTCTGGAGGAAGACAGAGAGCGCATGCTCGCCCAGATTCAGACCAGCAGGCTTGTTTCCGGTTTCGAGACACAGGCGTTCAGGCAGGACGGTTCCTCCTTCTGGGTATCGGTAAATGCCCGCCCCATACTCGGCGAATCGGGCGAGATTGCCGCCATAGAAGGCACCGTGGAAGACATAACAGACCGCAAGGCCATGGAACTTCTGATCATCCGCGCCAAGCAGGAATGGGAAAAAACCTTCGACAACGTACCGGATGTCATTGCCATTCTCGATCACGACATGCGCCTGCGCAGGGCCAACCGAGCCCTTGCGGAGCGGCTGGGCGTGCACCCTCGCGACATCATCGGCCGCCCCTGTCAGGACGTGCTCAACCTGCCGGAAGCCTGCCCCCTGAACGGAACAGTCCAAAACGGGGAAGACGGGGAAAAGGGCTGGCAGTCTGAAGAGCTGTTCATTCCCGCGCTGAACGGCACCTTCCTCGTTACCTTCTCGCCCTTCTTTCTCAACGGCGACGAGCAGAGCAATGCTGCGGGTACGGTCATGGTGGCCCACGAAATTTCCCGTCGCAAGCAGCTTGAAGGCCAGCTGCGCCAGAGCCACAAGATGGAAGCCATCGGCACCCTTGCCGGGGGCATTGCCCACGACTTCAACAACATCCTCGGCGTGATGATGGGCTATACGGAAATGAGCCTTGATGAAGTGGAACGCGGCACCCGCCTGCACCGCAGGCTCGGTGAGGTGCTTTCCGCCGGACGCAGGGCGCGCGACCTCGTGCACCAGATACTCACCTTCAGCCGGCAGGAAGAACTGGACCTGCAGCCGCTGCAGTTCTCCACCGTGGTGAAGGAAACCGTGAAGCTCATGCGGGCCTCGCTGCCTTCCAACATCCGGATTCATACCGACATAGCCGATGCCGACGGAACCATTTATGCCAACCTGAGCCAGATGCAGCAGGTGCTCATGAACCTGTGCACCAACGCAGCCCACGCCATGCGCGATTCCGGCGGTGTCATGCAGGTAATGCTCAGTCGTAGAAGCCTTGAAGCACCGGCAGCAGAAGGTTTTGCAAAGCTTGCCCCCGGCGAATACATGCAGCTTTCCGTCACCGATACGGGCTACGGCATTGCACCCGAGATCATGGAAAATATCTTCGACCCCTTTTTCACCACCAAAAAGCCGGATGAGGGAACAGGCATGGGGCTTGCCCTTGTTCACGGCATCGTCAACGCGCACGACGGCGGCATAACCGTTCGCAGCAATCCGGAAGAAGGCACCCGCTTCGACATCCTCTTTCCCGTGGCCGATGCCTTTCCCGCACATGAGCCCAAAACCGTTGCCCACTCCCCAACGGGGCGCGGCAGGGCGCTGGTGGTTGATGACGAGGCCGCCCTTGCCGAGGTTGTGGGCGAGATGGTGCAACGGCTCGGGTACGATGCGGATGTGTTTTCCGACAGCGGCAATGCACTGCAGCATTTTCTCTCAGACCCGCATGCCTTCACCCTGCTGATCACCGACCAGACCATGCCCGGCCTGACAGGTGGCGAGCTTGCCCGCATAGTGCTCAAGCACAGACCCGACATGCCGGTTATTCTGTGCACCGGCTACAGTGAGCAGCTTTCGCCGGATGAGGCCAAGACCCTTGGCATACAGCAGTATCTGCTCAAGCCTGTTCTTCGCGATGATCTGAACAAGGCGCTCAAGGTTATTGCAGGTACGGAAGGATAATCCTGATAGTAGGTAATTCTGCTGGCAACACCCCCGGGGTGTAATTTGTCCTGATTCCGGCTTGACAACACCGCTTCTTATTAATATTGATTACCATCATCAAATAAGGAGAAATACCCATGCAGGATAAAATACTCAAAGTTCTCAAGGAAGCAGACAAGCCCCTTCGCCCCGGCGACATTGCCACCGCCCTTGGCGTGGATAGCAAAGAGCTGACCAAACCCATGAAAGAACTCAAGGATTCCGGTAAGATTCACTCGCCCAAGCGTTGTTTCTACGCTGCCAGCTAGCCACAAATTTCCTTATAAAACTCCTCATACTCCTCCAGAAAAGCCCGCTGAGCAGTTGCTCACGCGGGCTTTTTCTCATTGCGGTTTCCCATCTTTTTTGTGATACAATTACCTATAGCTATTCCCAATTCAGCCGGAAGTATTACATTCAGAAATAGAACATCCACTTCAGCATAGCCAAGTGGGGGGAGGTGCCCTTGAAACGTTCAGTCATCATCCAATTGCTTCTGTTCGTGGTTCTCGGTCTGTTGGTTCAGGGAGCATTCTTTTATTCATACGTGTCATACGACCTGATGAAATTCTCTGACCATCAGGCGGAAAAAACACGTACCAACGTCTACAATGAAGAAAAGTACTCCCTGCAGGACATGGTGCAGATGGCTTACAGCGTTGTGGAGGATTTTCACGCCCGCTCGCAGGACGTGGAGACCCTTAAGCAACTCAAGGCCAAAGAACTGCGCATAGTCATCGACGGTCTTGAAAGCCAGATCAAAGCCTACCTGAAAGAAAATGACTTTCTTCCGCGTGAAGACAAGGAAGCGGGCATAAAGTCGCTCGTTCGCAGCATGCGCTTCAGCGACGGCAACTATGTCTGGATCAATGACATGCACCCCACCATGATCATGCATCCCGTTGCCACGCAGTTGGAGGGCAAGGACCTTTCCGAAACCAAAGACCCGCGCGGCAAGCGCCTCTTCATGGAAATGGTGAAGGTCTGCAAGGAAAACGGCGAGGGCATGGTGGACTACATGTGGGCAAAGCCGGGTGAAACCGACGCCAAGCCCAAAGTCTCCTATGTACGACTCATTCCCGAACTGGGCTGGATAATCGGCACAGGCGCATGGATTGAAGACATCACCGCCACCCTGCAGAAGCAGGCGCTTGAACAGATCAGCAAGATACGCGTTTCCAACGGCAACTATTTCTGGATTCACAACACGGATAATATGATGGTCATGCACCCCATCAGCCCCAAGCTGGTGGGCACATCTGTTGCCGGTATCAAGGACGCCAAGGGCAAGCCGCTCTTTGCCGAAATGACCGACGTAGCCACACGCGACGGGGAAGGCACGGTTTCCTCCTACTGGACAAAGCCCGGTGCGCAGGGCGATTTCCCCAAACTTTCCTACATCAAGCTCTTCAAGCCCTGGAACTGGATTATCGGCATGGGCGTTTACATGGATGAGGTTGATGCACAGATCCTCGGCGAACAACAGGCGTTCACCGATTCCATTTTCGGCGTCATGAACCGCACCCTGCTCTTTGGCAGCGTCATAGTCCTCGCCGTGGTGGCAGTGCTTGTGTTCTTCATCCGCAGCTCGCTGCGAACCCCCATGAACAAGCTGGTTCAATATGCTGACGATGTTGCCGCCGGACGGCTTGACGCAACTATTGACGGCCGGTTCAAGGGTGAAATTCTCAGGCTCAAGGACGCCATCCACGCCATGGTGCAAAGCCTGAAGGCCAAGATGGGCGAGGCGGAACAAAAGAGCCATGAGGCTGCAGAAGAAGCAGCACGCGCAAGACAGGCCATGGCAGAAGCTGACGAGGCCCGCAAGAAGGCCGAAACAGCCAAGCAGGAAGGCATGCTCTCTGCGGCAACCATACTGGACGAGATTGTCCTTTCCATCTCTGCCGCCTCTGAGGAGCTTTCCGTACAGGCCATTGAAATCAACCAGAGCTCGGACAACCAGCGTGGACGCATAAGCGAAACGGCAACAGCCATGGAAGAGATGAACGCAACCATCCTTGAAGTTGCGGGCAGTTCGGGCAATGCCGCAGAAAATGCCGATGCCACCCGCGTGCACGCCGAGCACGGCGAAGAAACCGTTCAGAAGTCGGTTCAGGCCATTGAGCATGTTCAGCAGCTTGCGGAGGAACTGAAGACGAACATGGGGCACCTGTCCCAGCGTGCAGATTCCATCGGCCAGATCATGACCGTGATTTCGGACATTGCGGACCAGACCAACCTGCTCGCCCTGAACGCGGCCATTGAAGCGGCACGTGCAGGCGAGGCCGGACGCGGATTCGCCGTGGTGGCCGACGAAGTGCGCAAGCTTGCTGAAAAGACCATGACAGCCACCAAGGAAGTAGGCGATGCCATTCATGCCATTCAGCAGGCAGCGGCCCAGAACAACAAGAGCGTGGACACGGCTGCAGAAGCCATTGATCAGGCCACGGCACTGGTAGTTGCCTCCGGTGAGGCTTTGCTCGAAATCGTGCGGCTTTCCGAAACCTCGGCAGACCAGATTCGCGGCATTGCCACGGCAGCGGAAGAACAGTCCGCTGCCAGCGAGGAGATAACCCACACCCTTGATGAAGTGAACGCCCTCTCGGCCCTCATCGCAGAAGGCATAGGCCAGAGCACCCTTGCCCAGCAGGAACTGGCCTCGCAGTCGGCACGGCTGAAGCAGCTCATAGACAAGATCAAGCTGGAAAACCGGCTCGACAACGACAAGTAGAAACACGACAGACAAATGATAAAGGCCGCGCGGCCTTTCCAGTTAATGACAACCCCTCGTTTTCAGTACAACCTCAATCCCTTTAGGCCGGAAGTGAGGCCCAAAAACGAATTTCCATCGTTTATACGAAGCGCGGGAACGCTAGATTCCTGCCCGGTGGAGCCCAAAACCATACATATCTTTGGCAGTAGCCCGGAAGGCCACGCGGCCTTCTCAATGTTCCGAATTCTGTCAGACGGCTATTCAACGACAACAGCGTTAGCCGCCAGTCCCTCGGGAAAAACAAGCCCCTGCCTTGCAGCTTCTGACCGGCTGTACATGATCACGCCGTCCTCCACCGCCAAAGGAATGGAAACACTGCGCTCACCGGCAAGCAGGCGCCGGGCCAGATTCCCTGCCGCGCGTCCCTGATACTCACCCACATGCACAAGCCCTGCGGCCAGCTTGCCCCGGCCGATGCTGAAATCCCACAGCCCCAGACAGGGAACCGGGGAATGCTGCGCGGTCCAGCTGATCATGTTATCGTCATGGCAGCAGCCACCGTCATCATCCTGCAGGCGCTGAGAAAGTCCCGCAAATATAAGGTCGTACCCATTCTTCCGTGCATTCTGCACTGCATCCTTCCACTCATCGATGGTGGCAACCTGCAACATATCCACCCTGATGCCGAAAAGTTCCTTGGATGCGCCGTCGCGAAACACGTCGCTGGCAATCAGGTTGGAAGTTTCGCTGACATCAAACAGAAACATCACACGCCGAATGGGAAAGGGACATATCTTGCGGGCCACATTCACGGACTGAAAAAGCAGCGGACGCTCCATAAGCCCGGCAACATGAGGATGCCCATACAAATCGTATTCACGGGGATTGTTGTTCAGACCAAGAAAAACGATGGGAACCCCGGTCGAGAGCAGGTCGGGAGCCAGCAGGCGCGTTGCGTTATCGTCGCCCAGAACAACAAGGTCCGGCTTGTATTCCCTGAATACAGCCAGAGCCTCGGCAGCCCGCTTGCCATACTGTTCCACAGCTATCCGTTTGGTATCCATCGCAAAGGTCCGGATTTCATGGTCCGGAGCTAGCACTTCGCGCAGGCCGCGCAAGTAACTCGCATCCCATGAAAATCCGGGATGATAACTTTCAATGACAAGCACCTTGCCTGCCCATGCCTGCGAAGCGGCAACAAGCATGGCTGCAACAAGACAGCACGAACACCAGAAACGAAGCATTGATCTCTCCTGACAGGGGGTGCTGGGGATTCTACCCTTCCGAAACAACAAATCAAGGCTCGTGGCGTTAGATTCTGTAAATCACGACATGAATCCGCTTACAAAGGCAGGTATCACTTTAATATTGCTTAGCAACACCTTTACATAGCGCCTTAATAAAAAAATTCCTTTCCTGGCTCCGGGGCATGAAAAAGGGCGCTTTCGCGCCCTGCTTTCAAGCTGTTGCTATCTGCCCGGCATCTTGGGCAGGTCAAGATCGTACTGGCGTATGATGTCGTTGTGCTCCCGCAGCTTGGCAAAGGTAGCCGACTTTCTGAACGAGCTGTTCCTGTTGGTTCTGTAAAGCACGTTCAGGTCCCAAATGGTGTCCACGTCGTTCCAGTCGGGCAGGCGCAGCACCTCAAGGCCCTTGCGGCGCATGCGCTCCATGGTGGGCCGAAAGACATCGGCCTCGCCCCACACGATATCGTCGAACACCTCGGGGAAGAAGAACTCGCGGCGGAAGCCGATGAGGTAATAGCCGCCGTCATACGCGGGTCCTATCACGGCATCCTTCATGTCCAGATCAAGCAGGGCCTTCTGCACCAGTTCCGGCGGAAAATCGGGAATATCGCTGCCCATGAGCACCACGCGGGAAAAGCCGTCGGCAAAGGCTTTCTGCATGGCAGCCTTCATACGCTCGCCAAGGTTGGCTCCTTCCTGCGGGAAGAAGGCATAGCCAGTGCCTAGCCAGTCACGCAGGCGTGCTTCGGCATCGTGATCTTCCACGGGCAGGTAGCAGATGCGCAACGCGGCCTGCACCTTGGCGAGCCCCTTGAGCATGTCTTCCACAAAGTTCTTGTAGAGGTCCGCAGCCACTTCGTTGCCGATTACTTCGCCTATGCGGGTCTTCACCCGGCCGGGTTCCGGATACTTGACGAACAGGAGCACACAGGTGTCGTTCATGATTTCCCCTTGTATGCGAGATACCATCTCGAAAGCGTTTGCGCGGGAACCCCCAGCGCGTACAGAGTCCGCAGGCAGACATTGCGCAGCGAACAGTAGACAACTCCCTCGGCATGCCAGCGCCGGGCCGAGGTTCGCACCCGCAGAGGCAGCAAGGCTATGCTGTCTCCCCGTTGCCGTATGCGGCGCATGATGTCCACATCCTCCATGAGGGGAATGGCGGAATAGCCCCCCAGCAGGCGGAAGTAGGACGTGCGGAAAAATTGAGCCTGATCACCGTATGGAGTACGGGTCAGACGGTTTCGCAGATCAGCCAGCATTTCCACGAGATACAGCAAACCACGGGCTCCATCAATCCCGAGCCGGAAGGCACCCGCCCCAACCTGATGACGGTTACCTTCGCGTGCGCCATCACCTATGCTGTCACCAGCTTTGCCACAGACATTGCTCACGGCATTGCCCCCGGTTTTACCAATGTCGCGCAGCCCCTGCTCCATGGCGGCAAAGGCATCTTCCGGCAGCGTGGTATCTGCATGCAGAAAGAGCAGGATATCACCCGATGCAGCGTGCGATCCCGCGTTCATCTGCAAAGCCCGCCCCTGCGGAGCACGCACACGTATAACCTGCTCATCGGCAAGGGCGGCAAGCGTATCTGCCTGCGGCGCACCATCGCTCACGATGATTTCCACCCTTCTGCCCCCTGCCCTTTCGCGCACATGGGCCACAAGGTCGTTTATGCGCGCGGCTTCATGCCACACAGGTATGATGACGGAAAAACAAGGCGGATTGCAGTCCATGAGGCTCCCTGATATCTCTGCGCATTCCGGGTGCGCACATGGCCGCGACCGGTATCTGCATGATGAAGGGTACTCCCAACCAGCCCTGCACACAAGCCCCCGCGTGACAACCATCTTCCAAACAGGTACAGTCAAAAGGCGTGCCCGGCACGCTGATTATCGAATATCCTGCAGGAGCATCATGAGTAAAGTCCGTCCCCTCCCCGCGAACAAGCTGCGCATTCAATTAGACCCCACCCGCATCAGCTGTGAAGACAGCCACGGCATTTCCCGCAAGCCGGCCAAACGTTCGCCGCAACCCCGCGCCCTGGAAGCGCTGGAGCTTGCGCTTTCCATCCACAACAACGGCTACAACGTCTATCTTGCCGGTGGACCAAGCCTCGGACGCAATTACATGCTGCAGGAGTTTCTGCGTCCGCGTGCGGAAAAGCGCCCCACGCCGCCCGACCTGATCTACGTGAACAATTTTGAAGATCAGGATTCGCCCAACCTCATTGAACTGCCCGCCGGTCAGGGCCGCAAGCTCAAGACCGAACTGGCGCAGGCCATATCCAAGGTGCGCAAGGAACTGCCCGCCCGCTTTGAAAACGATGCGTACATCAAAAAGCGCAATATCATCATGGACCGTTTTCAGGACGAGCGCGACAAGCTCTTTCAGGAGATGGATCAGGTTGCCGTAAGCGAAGGCTTCAACATGGACCTTGATGAAAGCGGCTCCATGACCCTGTACCCGCTCATCGAGGGCAAGCGCCTTTCCGAAGAGGAATTTGAGCGCCTTGATACCGATCTGCGCCAGTCTCTCAAGGTAAAGGGCGACAAGCTGCTGCAGGTGATGTCTGCGCTCATGCGCAAGATGTCCACTGCGGAACAGGCCCTGCGCACGGACGAGCGCTCCCTTGATCAGGACCTCGCCCGCGAAGCATTGCAGGAAATGCTCATCCCGGTGACAGACAAGTTCCTCAAGGCGTGCGAGAGCGAAGATCTGGCAGCCTTCTGCACCGCCATGCAGAACGATATTCTGGAAAGCCTTGACCAGTTCGTGCAGCGCGACCAGGGTCCTTCCGGTGCGGCGCCCGGTTCGGCAGAGAGCATTCTCTCCGCACTGCCGCAGGAAGACATAACCGCCCGCTATGAAATTAACCTCTTTGTGGACCATTCCGAAACCAAGGGGGCTCCCATCGTGGTGGACGACCACCCCACGGTTGCCAACCTGCTCGGCTGCATAGAGCGCGTTTCGGAAATGGGCGCACTGGTCACGGACTACACCCTGATCAAGTCCGGCTCCATCCATCAGGCCAACGGCGGTTTTCTTGTCATGCACATTGAGGACCTGCTTTCGCAGTCCGGTGCATGGGAAGGGCTCATGCGCGCCCTGCGCTCCGGCATTGCCCGCATAGAGGACGCCGGAGATTCCGAAACCACCAAGACCAAGGGCATAGAGCCGGAACCGATGCTGCTTGACCTGCGGGTCATCCTCATCGGACCGGAAGATATTCACGAGCACCTGCTGCAGAGCGACGACCGCTTCCCCAAGCTGTTCAAGCTCAAGGCACACATGAGCGAATCCATGCCCCGCAATGCGGACGGCGTGCGCATTTATCTGCAGCGCCTTGCGGGCATCATTGACGACTGCGATCTTCTGCCCTTCACCCGCGACGGGCTGGCAAGCATCATCGACTACAGCTCGCGCATCATAGAGGACCAGAAAAAGCTTTCGCTGCGCTTCCCCCACATCCGCGAACTGATGGTGGAATCGGACGCATATGCCCGCATGAAAAAGCGCACCGTGGTGGATGCCGAAACCGTGCACGACGCGCTTGTGGCCCGCTATTACCGCAACAACCTGTACGAAGAAATGTTCATGGAAGATTACGACCGTGAACTGATCAAGGCGCAGACTTCCGGAACAGCCGTGGGCCGCGTGAACGGCCTTGCGGTGAGCTTCTACGGCGATTTCGAATTCGGTCTGCCGCACCAGATTTCCTGCACCGTGGGTGTGGGTCATGGCGGCATCATCGACCTTGAACGCGAAGCAGAGCTTGGCGGCCCCATTCACACCAAGGCCATGATGATTCTGAAGAGCTACCTGCTCGGCATGTTCGCGCAGAACAAGCCCATTGTCATGACCGGCTCGCTCTATTTTGAACAGAGCTACGCTGGCATCGAGGGTGACTCTGCCTCCGGCGCAGAGCTTGCGGCCCTGCTTTCCGCCCTGTCGGGCGCACCGCTGTCGCAGTCTCTGGCCTTTACCGGCGCTGTTTCACAGACCGGCCAGATCATGGCCGTAGGCGGCGTAACCCGCAAGATCGAAGGCTTTTTCGATGTGTGCCAGCGCAGAGGCCTCACCGGCGAACAGGGTGTGCTGCTGCCCTACGACAACGTGGACCAGCTCATGCTCAAGAAGGAAGTTGTGGCCGCAGTGGAAGAAGGCAAATTCGCCATCTATCCCATCCGCCACATTACCGAAGCCATGGAACTGCTCACCGGACTGACTGCGGGCAACCGCCGCAAGGATGGCACCTTCACCAAGGACTCCATCTTCGACAAGGTGGACAGACGCCTCACGGAGCTCGGCAAGCTGGCCGAGCGGGCATACAAGTCCAAGCGGTAGCCGCGACACCGGCAGGGCCGGATACAAACAAGGCTCCCGCTTGGCGAGGGCGAAACGGCATACGGAGGCATTGTGATCGATACGGGTACCCTCGCCGGCATTGGCGTGCTGACTGCGGCGGTTATTGTGGCACGGTATCCCCTGCGCTCGCTTCCTCCCGCCGTAACCTGCCCGCTGTGCACCCGTCCCATGGGGCCGGTGCGCCACCTGCAGGGGGGCCTGTTCATTCTCATGCTGGCGACCTATCTGCTCGTGCTGTCCGTACTGGACCTGCCGCAGCTTGATTACGCCACCGGAGATGCATGGCGGCATGTCTTCTCACGGGCAGACATACTGACCTGCATAGTGCTCTACTTCATCGGTGCGCGCGAGGTGACAACCCCGCACCATGATTACGTCTGCAAGAAGTGCCGCGCCACATGGCGCATGCAGGAAGGTGAACTACTGGGCACACACAACAGCTTCACCGGCTTTTACCACTTCTTCCCGTTCTAGAATTCACTCAGACAAATACAAAGGCCCCGCCGTCACAGACTGCGGGGCCTTTTCTTTTTTCAATCAGGTGCGGTTAGCGCACTCCAAGCTCTACGCGGTGCAGGGGCACCCCGGTTTTCTGGGTGGGCTTTTTGCCTGCACCGGTCAGGAACACGCGGGGAGCAAGCGCCGGATCAATCTGCAGCACTGCTGCCTGCACGGCCTTGGCTCTGGCTGCGGCAAGCTCCGTAAGGGATTGCGGGGTCACCGTGGTCAGCGAGCGGAGGAATGCCTCCATGTCTGCCACAGGCACTTCCTTGAATCCGAAAACGCCGGCCGGTCTGGGGTCGTTTTCCATCTCCGGCACTTCCTTGTAAGCGTCGGTCAGGTACTCGGCATATTCCTCAGGCGTAATCACCACATCTTCCATGACAATGGCAGCGCGCTCGCGGCGGGACATGTCTGCGTACTTGGCGGCCTGAACCCTGCGGCGCAGGCCCAGTTCGATAAGGCCCTTGGTATCTGCCTGCTGGTCCACAAAACCGCTTATCTCCAGCTTGAGCGACGACTTTTTGTTCATGAAGTCCACCACGCCCTTCAGGTTCTGCAACTGTCCTTCGGTCAGGCGGTCGGAACCGGCCTCGAATACGGAGAACTGGGCATCGTCGCCGCCACCGCCCACTATGTTGCCGATAAGGGCAAAGGGCGAGGTAACCACCTTGAAGATCAGGTTCATGAACGCCTTGAACACAATACCGCCGGTCAGGAAATGCGGATCATCCAGCCTGCCGTTGATGGGCAGGTCTATCTCCACGTTTCCGCTGGAGTCTGACAGCAGAGCCAGCCCCAGCTTGATGGGAATGCTGGGCGCATCGGGGCGCTTGTCCTTGTCGCCCATGACAATCTGCTCAAGGAACAGCTTGTTGTTTGCATTGAGCATCCAGTTTTCCGTCTTCACCTTCACGTCGGCGTACAGGCGGCCCTTTTCAATGGGATAGGCCACACTGCGCAGCGAATAGGGTGAAAGCGGCACAAGGTCCACACCGTTCATGGTGAAGGTCACATCAGAATACATGGGGGTGATGATGGGGTTAGCCACCCCCTTGAGTGCCAGTGCCTGATTATCCAGCTTGGCGGTGATATCCAGCTCGGGACGTGCGTCCGGAGCCAGCGAAACACCGTCGAGGCGGGCATACAGTTCCGTCAGCGCAGAGGCAAAGGCGGGTGCCACGCTCCTGTCCGTGAACCGCAGTGCTCCGTTGTTCACCCGCACGCGGTCTATGCGCACATCACGGAAGGGAAGCACCGAGGCATAGCCTGCATCTGCTGCCCCTGCCGTTTCAGCCGTAGCATTGGCGGCATTGCCCGGAACGGCTGCCGGTGCCGGAGTTACGGATGACGTGTCCGCAGGGCTTCCTGTAACGGCAGAAGAAGCTTGCGGTGCCGGAGTTTCTGCGGTCTTTGTTTCAACAGGCTTGCCGGAATCCTTTCCGGACTCCGTGCCTGTGCCACCAGCAGTCGCCGTGTCTGTCATACCCGAAGCGGTACCGGAAGCGGCTTGGGCCTTGGCTCCACCCTCTCCGTTCCGGCCATCCTTAGTGGAAGCCGGAGCAGCAGGATGCATCAGGCGGGCAAAGTTGAACACGCCGTCCTTGTCC
>JBKEAK010000098.1:0-8768 GCA_047972125.1 Halodesulfovibrio sp. | reverse complement strand
CATCCATCCACAATCATGCGTTGACTGGTCACATAGAGGGCAAGGCGGGCCGTTTCCCTGTTCAGCTCCATGCTTCTGAGCAAAGAGACGCTAAGCAGGAGTATGCAGGCAAGGGGCACACCAACCAGAAGGATGGAGTACAGCCGGATGTATGTACGTATATAGCGAGTTTTCTTCATTCCCCCCCACAGGGTGCGCCGGATGGTCTGGCACTTTAGAAAAGCATAGACGGATTCCTCCCGCCTGACAACACAGGCGTTTCCGGGAGCATAACGGAAATACAGTCTATTCCGCACCGCAGTGCCCGCATAATCGCCGTAAGGGGCTATCCCCCCCCCGCATGGGAACCACCGGCCAGAAATAGCCACACCGAAACCATCGTGCGAGAACTGCAGCGCGAGAACTATCGGCAGAAGCGTGAAAGACTGGGAGCGCAAAGGAAGAGGATGACGATAGAGGCCGTCGCACATGGCAAGACCTGCCTGTTGAGGAAACCACAGAGGCAGGCCCGCGACAAGTATCTGCAACAACGGTTGCAACAACGGCATGCGCCAAAAACAAATCCGCCGGAATCCTGAGCCCTCATAGCATGTTGGCGGATTCCAGCGGATTTTAAAAGCAATATGGCGGAAGGGGTGAGATTCGAACTCACGGACGTCGTAAAACGTCGGCAGTTTTCAAGACTGCTGCAATAAACCGGGCTCTGCCACCCTTCCGCTTGTTGTAAACCGTTGCGGTCGTGCCGCGCGGGAAACGGTGTATATATGCTTCCCGTAAAAAGTGCAAGGCCGTTAACCGCAGTCCCCGGCCCGCCTTAACAATATCTACGCCGGAACCTGCAAAAGGTACTTCAAGACCAGGCTGAGCAGGTTGTCCGAGTTGATGGGCTTGCCGATGTAATCGTCCATGCCTGCGGCAATAAACTGCTCCCGGTCGCCCTTCATGGCATGAGCCGTCATGGCAATGATCGGCACGGTCGAAGGAGTTTTCAGCCCCTGCGAGGCACGCACGGCCTTTGTCGCTCCCATGCCATCCATTTCGGGCATGGCGATGTCCATGAGAATGAGATCAAATTCCCGTTCCCGCAGCGCAGGGATAACCTCGGTGCCATCGGAGACTACATGCACATCGAATCCCTGCTTCTTCAGGAATTTTTCGATATACATGAGGTTGACGGGATGATCCTCGGCAACAAGTATGCGACCGCGGCAGACCGGAGCCTGTCTCTTTTCCGTACCCCCCGCCTTGCGGGCAACGGGCTTATCCTCAAGATATGCCAGCTGGAAGGGGATGATGAAGCTGAACCGGGCACCCTGTCCCGGCGCACTGGTAACCTTGATCTTGCCGCCCATGAGTTCAACGAGCCGCTTGCAGATGGCAAGCCCGAGCCCGGTACCCTGATGCCGCCGCGAGAAGGAACCGTCGGCCTGCGCAAAGCTGTCGAAGATACGTTCCTGATGCGCATCCAGAATCCCCGGTCCGGTGTCCGTAACGCAGAATTCAATCTCCACGGAGTTGTCAGGAAACTCCTGCACCAGATCAACAGACAGCTGCACCAGCCCGGATTCGGTAAATTTAAGCGCGTTATCCAGCAGATTGACGAGCACCTGACGAAGACGCAGCGGGTCACCCATCAGCCCGTCGGGCACGGAATCCGGTACGGAGAAGCGGAAATCAAGCCCGCGCTCCTCGGCCCTGTGCACAAACATGGTGTGCAACGCAGACAGACGCTTACGCAGCCGGAACGCCTGATTATCAAGCTCGATAACGCCTGCTTCGATCTTGGAAAAATCAAGAATGTCGTTGATGAGCGCCAGCAGGGATTCCGCCGAGTTCTGCACGGACTCCAGATATTCGCGCTGCTCTTCATCAAGCTCGGTATCCATGGCCAGATCGAGCATGCCCAGCACCCCGTTCATGGGGGTGCGGATTTCATGGCTCATGGATGCAAGAAATTCACTCTTGGCCTTGTTGGCCGCGTCGGCAGCCTCTTTGGCAACACGCAGTTCCCGTTCCATCTTGCGGGTGGCAGTAACATCACGCACATATTCGGCCACCATGGAACAATTTTCATTCTTGCAGGAAACGGGAAACACGGTGATGGAACGATACTCACGCGTCTGAGGGTTGTAGAGCTCGATGACCTTCTGCTTTCTGGTCTCGAAAACCTCTTCTACCTGACACTGATCGCAGTATTTCTCACCACGGAAAAAACACCCGAAGCAGACGGTACCATCCCTGTCGCCGCCTCTGTTTTCCCAATAGGTGTCTTCTTCGCTCCAGTTGCTGAAGACGACCTTTTCCGCACGGTCATGAACCGTCAACTTGTCGGGAATGGCGTTCAGGATATCTTCGAGCAACTGCCGTTCGCGCTGCAACCGCTCAACATCTTCTTCAAGCACGGCGTGAGACTTGCGCAACGAGGCAAGCTGCTCACGCAAAACTTCCACGTCAGATGCTGTGCCTTTCTCAGATGACGCACCCGACTCATTCGCCACTTCGGCGATACCATTTTTAACAACACTCATTTTCTGAACCAGCCCCTTAACCACAGCATGCCGGCAAAAATACCCCGAAACCTTGCCTCCACGCCCCCCACGGGCCTGTGCATCCGGTTCGCAGTCGTGCACACAACGCGATATTCGGCAATCCTTATACCTATGCACACCACACTTGGGAAGGGGGGAAGCCATTTTTTTGAGAAACCCGCACTAGCATACCGCCTCTTTCCAACACGGCTGGGTTCATGTACACTCGTTGCAATCATTTTCGAGGCGGCTAACCCGCCTCCATTATTATGATACCACCAGCCAAGGAGTTGGTCTTGCAGATCGTACAAACCGGCATTCCGGGACTGGTCATCCTGGAACCCAAGGTCCACGGTGACCATCGCGGTTTTTTCATAGAAACCTACCGTCGGGAAACCCTGCAACAGGCAGGATTGCCGAACGATTTCGTGCAGGACAACCACGCCCGCTCTGAGCAGGCAGGAGTGCTGCGCGGACTGCATTTCCAGCTGCCTCCGGTATCGCAGGCCAAGCTCGTGTGGGTAACGCGCGGCTCCGTCTTTGACGTTGCAGTTGACCTACGGGCAGGCTCGCCCACCTTCAAGCACTGTTACGCGCTTGTTCTTTCCGAACAGAACTTCAAACGCCTGCTCATTCCGCGCGGCTTTGCGCACGGCTACATGACTCTGGAGCAGGGCACCGAATTCCAGTACAAGGTCGACGCCTACTACGATCCCAAGATGGAAGGCGGAATCGCGTGGGATGATCCCGACCTTGCCATAAAGTGGCCGGACCTTCCGCCCGTGCTGTCCGAAAAGGACAAGCACCTGCCAACGCTACGCGAATTCAATACGCCGTTCGTGTTCTGATTCGCCGGGCCTGGAAGGACCCCCACCATCCGCGACGCATCATATTATATGCAGCCCCTTATCGGAGACAGCCGAGCACGCTCCACAGAGTAGGTCACGAGGCCCAAAGCGGCATCGCACCTCAAATCAAGCTCCTATTTCCAAGGCTGCGGGCGCGCACAAGGCACAGTTGCACGGCACGCAACCGCAGTGCTGCACTCTTGTTCCAAACAAGGACAAGCTGCATAAATTTGTCCGGCAGAAAAAAATACAACTCTCAAAACATTCCGGACTGTTCGATCAATCAGCGCATTGGCCTGACGCATTCACCGAACATCATTGAAACCGGAAGGAACCCCGATGAAGGAAGAGCGGCAACGCTCGTCTCAAAAGACGTATGAGGAAGCAAGGAAACGTAATTTTCTACTTCCAATACATACAGTCGGTTACCGCTGCAGACGCCGAGTTCGTGAATTATTTCACCTTGACACGGCAATTGGCTTCCGCTTAGGTAATGGGCGTGGCAAATGTGGGCATTTTTTTTAATTTTTCAAACCAGCTATGAGGCGAAGGGTTATGGCGGACAGGCATTTACATCCTGCCAACGGGAACAGCGCGTCCGGCCAGTTTGGCGGCGCAGCCCCGTTCTTCGTAGGTCTGGTAGTGGCACTCATCTTGGGCTGGTGGGCGTTCCCGCAGATGCTTTATTCTCAGAAGCATCAGCCGGTACGATTCAGCCATAAGGTGCATATGGAGGGTGCAGGCATGGAATGTTCGTCATGCCACTTCCTCCGTGAAGACGGTACTTTTGCAGGCCTCCCCACCACGGAAAGCTGTGCTGAATGTCACAGCGAACCCATGGGTAGCGATCCTGAAGAGGTCCGTTTCATTGAAGAATATGTAAACACCGGCAAGGAAGTCGAATGGCTTGTCTACCAAAAGCAGCCGGACAACGTATTCTTCAGCCATGCGGCTCACTCGATGGATTCGTGCAACAAGTGTCACGAATTTACCGAGACCGAGCTTTGTTCTACGTGTCACCCCAATGTGGCCGAAACGGACGAAGCCCCGGTTTACTATGAAAACAAGCTGACCAAGTACAGCAAGCAGACCATGAAGATGTGGCGCTGCGAGGAATGCCATGCTCACCCTGAGCACTATGGCACCACTCGTTCCAGCAACGCATGTTATGTCTGCCATAAGTAAAAGGGGTGGTTTCAATGGCAGTTGATAGAAGAGGTTTTCTCAAGTTCGTCGCGGGCGTCAGCGCAGGCGTTATGGTAACGCCGATTCCGTGGAAACTGCTCGACGACGCTAGTATTTGGACCCAGAACTGGCCTTGGATTCCCTCCAACGTAGACGGCGAAAGCACCTATGTCTCCACCGTGAGCAAGCTTTGCCCCTCTTGCGTGGGCATGAAGGTTCGTCTTGTGGGCGACCGCCCCGTGCGCATCCTCCCCGACGAAAACCATCCGCTTTCCAAGGGCGGTATCTCCCCCCTGGCAGTTGCTGAAGCACAGATGCTCTACAGCCCCGCACGCGTTAAGCGTCCGCTGAAGAAGGCTGCAGACGGCGCATATGTTGCCATCAGCTGGGAAGAAGCCGACGCCATGCTTGCCGAAAAACTCGGCGCAGCAAAGGGCGGCATCGCATGTGTGTCCGGTGATGAACCCGGCACCATCAACGAAGTTCTTTCCGCAATCGCTGTTCAGGCGGGTTCCGGTAACTTCTACCTGATGCCCACCGAGGCTCAGCCCGCAGCCAAGGCTGTTGCAGCCATGGGCGGCAAGGGCCAGCTCGGTTACGACATCGAAAACAGCGACTACGTTCTCGCCATCGGCGCAAACGTTCTCGAAACCTGGGGCACCGTTATCCGCAACCGTGCGGCTTACAAGGCTGCCCGTCCCCATGGCGAAGAACCCGCAGTCAAGTTCGTGTTTGCCGGTCCTGTGCAGAACAGCACCGCAGCAGGCGCTGACCAGTGGGTGCCCATCAAGGCCGGCACCGAAGGCGTTTTCGCACTCGGTATCGCGCATCTGCTCATCAAGGCCGGGGCAAGGGCCGATGCTGCAGATTTCGACGCATTCCGCAGCCTTGTTGAAGCATACAACCCCGCCAAGGTTGCCGAAATCACCGGCACCAACCCCGAACAGCTCAAGAGTGTGGCCGGCGCCCTGATGAAGGCCCGCACTCCTCTGGTGATCACCGGCTCCGACTTCGGTCAGGGCACCGGTGCTGCCACTGTCATGGCTGGTGTTGCCGTGAACATGCTGCTCGGTGGCATGAACCGCAAGGGCGGCCTCAAGCTGCTGCCCGTTGCCGAACCGGTGGTATCTTCTGCAATGACCCGCGACGAGATGATGGGCAAGGACTTCGTGTCCTACATGTCCCGCATCAACGCAGGCAAGGAAAAGGCCCCCGCGGCCATGGTCTTCTACGAAGCCAACCCTGCCTATGCGCTGCCGCAGGCAACCAAGATGTCCGAAGTGCTGGCCAAGGTGCCCTTCAAGGCCACCTTTACCACCTTCCTCGACGAAACCGCGATGCTCTGCGACCTCGTGCTGCCCGTCCCCATGGGCCTCGAGCGTCTGGATGACGTTGCCACCCCCTACGGCTCCGGCCAGGCACTCTACTGCCTCGCACGCCCCGTTGCTCCCATGCCCGCAAACGTGAAGCCTGCAGGCGACTACATCATCGCCCTTGCCGGCAAGCTCGGCTGCTCGCTTGGTGTAAGCTCGTGGGAAGAAGTACTGCAGGCCAAGGCTCAGGCCATGGGCGCAGACTGGGACAGCCTGATGGACGGCAACGTCTTCACCAGCGACGCCACCGTAAGCGCATCCCTTTCCTTCGGCGCAGACGCTCTTGCCAAGAGCGTGGCACCCAAGGCCAAGGAAGGCGACTTTGCAGTGGCTCCCGTCTTCAAGCTCGGCATCGGCACCGCAAAGACCGCCATCCCGCCGTACAACAACAAGCTCATCCGCCGCTGGGAACTGCAGGGCAATGAGCTGTACGTAGCGATGAATGGTGCCACCGCCCGCAAGCTCGGCGTTCTGATGCACGACAAGATCGTCATCAGCAACAAGAGCGGCAACATCACTGCCCGCGTGAACATTTTCGAAGGCATCATGAACGACACCGTTGCCGTTCTGATGGGCCTTGGCCACACGGCCTTCGATCAGTTCAGCAAGGGCAAGGGCGAGAACGTCATGCAACTGCTGACCGTCGGTTTCGAAGCAGGAACGGGCCTTTCCGTCTGGAACATGGCCGGCGTCACCATCAGCAAGGCATAAGGGACGATCGTCATGCAAGTAAAAGAATTCAAAGTAAAATGGGGGATGGCAATCGACATCGATAAGTGTACCGGTTGCGGAGCCTGCATGGTTGCATGTCAGGCTGAAAACAACCTGTCTCCTATCGAAGATGCCTCCAACAAGATCAAGGTGATGAACTGGCTGGTAGTTTACGAGCTCAGCAACAAGAAGCCTTTCCCTGAGCATGATGTTGCCTACCTGCCCCGCCCCTGCCAGCAGTGCGGCCACCCGCCCTGCGTATCGGTCTGCCCCGTTATCGCAACGGACAAGAACGAAGAAGGCGGCATTGTCAGCCAAATCTACCCCCGCTGCATCGGCTGCCGGTACTGCATGGCAGCGTGCCCTTACCATGCACGCTACTTCAACTGGCTTGACCCCGTGTGGCCCGAAGGCATGGAAAAGGCCCTCACCCCCGACGTATCCGTACGTCCCCGTGGTGTGGTTGAAAAGTGCTCTTTCTGTCACCACCGCTTCATGAAGGCCAAGGACAAGGCAATCGTGGAAGGACGTGATCCCGAGGCTCTGGCCGACGGCGAATACGTTACTTCCTGTACCGAAGCTTGCCCGAACGGCGCTATCGTGTTCGGCGATCTGAACAATCCCGATCATCAGGTGTACCATCTGGCACGCTCCAAGTATGCCAGCCGCCTGCTCGAGCGTCTGCACGCCGACACTCAGGTATATTACATCAGCCGCCGCGAGTGGGTTCGTCGCCAGCTGGATAACTACCTGGATAATGAAAAGGTCAAGGGGTAGAACACCATGGAAAAGAACTACTCTCTTCCCGCAGATCATGATCTCTTCCCGGACGGTGCACAGCGCTGTTCCCTGCTGAAGTTCATGGCCTGGATGGGACTTGTCGGTGTGGTCGCTGCCTGGGGTCTCTATGCCGCGTACAAGGTGCTCAGCACCGGTCTTGGCGTAACCGCTCTGGACGACTACTTCGGCTTCGGCCTCTGGATCACCTTCGACCTCGCCGTCATCGCCCTTGGCGCTGGTGCGTTCTTCACCGGTCTGCTCAGATACATCCTGAACATCGATCCCCTGAAGAACATCATCAACCTGACGGTTATCGTAGGGTTCATATGCTACTCAGGCGCCATGCTCATTCTGGTTCTCGACGTTGGTCAGCCGATTCGTGCATGGTTCGGTTACTGGCACGCTAACGTACACTCCATGCTCACAGAAGTTATCTTCTGTATCACGTGTTACCTTATCGTGCTGATTATCGAATACGTTCCGCTCATCCTTGAACAGAAGCAGCTTAACCGCAATCCGCTTATGCATCACATCGCGCACAACCTGCACGTTATGATGCCTCTGTTCGCCGGTATCGGTGCGTTCCTTTCCACCTTCCACCAGGGTTCCCTCGGCGGCATGTACGGCGTGCTCTTCGCCCGCCCCTATGTCTTCCGCGAAGGCTTCTTCGTATGGCCCTGGACCTTCTTCCTGTTCGTCATCTCCGCTGTGGGTTCCGGTCCGGTGTTCACCGTTCTGATCGCAACCATCATGGAAAAGATGACCGGCAAGAAGCTGGTAAGCTGGGAAATCAAGAGCCTCATGGGCAAGATCGCCGGTTCCATGCTGTTCGTGTACCTGATCTTCAAGTTCATGGACACCTACGGCTGGATCAATACCATCCTGCCGCATGCGGGTCTTACCTTTGAACAGAACTTCTACGGAAACATATACGGCCAGTGGTTGCTCTGGACTGAACTGGGTCTCTGCGGTGTGCTGCCCTGCATCATCCTGCTCGTTCCCAGCCTGCGCAACAACCCTGCCCTGTTCTACTCCGCCGCCCTGCTCGACTGCATCGGTGTAACCATCAACCGCTACGTCTTCACGGTTCAGGCACTGGCTATGCCGGTTATGCCCTTTGACACCTGGGAAACGTATGCACCGAACTGGGCGGAATGGGGCTCCAGTGCACTGGTAGTCGCTTACGGCGCTATCGTGCTCTCGCTCTCTTACCGCTACCTGCCGGTCTTCCCGCAGGAGAAAAAGCTGAATGCGACCAAGGCATAACGCCTGAGTCACATATACGGTATAAGCTCAAAGTAGTTGAACCCCGGCACGGCCCCCACCCGTCCCGGGGTTCTTCT